>SLHT01000171.1 GCA_007136055.1 Syntrophomonadaceae bacterium | reverse complement strand
GATATTCCTGAAGCAGTAAAAAGACACGTTTATGATAAAAAAACTTTTCTAGATAAACTCTCCGAAATGAGTGTTCAAAAAGAACTTATCAATATGGTTATGGATCGCCTTAATGACCAGTTTACTTATGGCGAACTACAGGCCAGTATTAAAGAATCTATAGAAAAAAATGACCTGGACTCGACCCAGAGGAAAGTTATTAAAGATTGCAACTGGCTGGCTAACTCGCATTACGAAATAACTTTTTCTCTCGATACCGCCATTTCTGAAAGAGTGATCTACCCGATATCTAATTCTGAAAAAAACGGGATCGAAGATGCCCGTTTTGTTAAGTTTATAGATGATGACGGCTCTGCCATTTACTACGCGACTTATACAGCTTTCAGTGAATTTACAATCCTGCCTAAGTTAATAGAAACCAGCGATTTTTATCATTTCAAAATCATGCCCATAAACGGTGAAGTGGCCCAGAATAAAGGTCTGGCCCTGTTCCCGAGAAAAATTAACGGTAAATACGCCATGATGTCGCGTATAGACGGTGTTAATAACTATATCATGTTTTCTGACGACATCCATTTTTGGCAGGATGCAATAAAAATTCAAGAGCCACAGTACACCTGGCAGTTTATCCAGATCGGTAACTGCGGCTCGCCGATTGAAACAGAAAAGGGATGGCTTGTTTTAACTCATGGGGTAGGTCCGATGCGGAGGTACAGTTTGGGAGCTACACTTCTTGATTTGGAAGATCCAACCAAGGTTTTGGGTCAAACCAGCCAACCGCTGATGAGGCCAAATGGTGAAGAACGGGAAGGTTATGTTCCCAATGTTCTTTATTCCTGCGGGGCGATGATTCACAATAATGAGCTTATTATTCCTTATGCAATGGCTGATTATGCTTCATCATTCGCTGCGGTGTCATTAGATGAGTTGTTCGAGAACATGACCGCTCTTTAATTAAGAAAAGCTGACATACTTATTAAATCCAATCCAATTTCTCGGGCAAGAATATAAATTTCAATATATCTATTAATGATTTTGCTCCTTCAAGGTTTTAATTCAACCCTTCCTCTTTAATGGACATTTGAAAATCTATCGGAACACTAATGGGGCTGCCCTGATCCAAGGAGTTGCTTTTTTTATTTTTATGCTTATAATTAGTGGAAGATTGCTATTATGCTGGATTCCCTGGCCTAAAATAAGGAGATATTATATGCCCAAACACCTGGTTATCGTAGAATCGCCTGCCAAAGCTAAAACAATAAACAAGTTCTTAGGAAAAAATTATACAGTTAAGGCCTCTATGGGCCATGTTCGCGACCTGGTCAAAAGCAAGTTGGGTGTAGATCTGGAAAATAACTTTGAACCGCAGTATGTTAATTCGCGTGACAAATCGAAAGTGATTAAGGAACTCAAAGAAGCAGCGAAAAAGAGCGATGCAGTTATCCTGGCTCTCGACCCCGATCGCGAGGGAGAAGCGATTGCCTGGCACGTGCGCGAGATATTAAAAAAAGAGATTAAGGAAGACGAACGTTTTAGCAGGGTTACCTACAACCAAATTACTAAACATGCTATTGATGAGGCGTTTAAAAAACTGGGCAGCCTGGATATGAACAAGGTAAACGCTCAGCAGGCACGGCGCGTGCTCGACCGGCTGGTTGGCTACCAGGTCAGTCCTCTGCTCTGGCGGCGCATCCGTGGAGGTTCAAGTGCCGGACGGGTTCAGACTGTAGCCCTGCGCCTGGTTTGCGAAAGAGAAAAGAAAATCCAGGTTTTCGTTCCTGAAACATACTGGATCTTCGGGGCCCGTGTAGTCAAGGAAACTGAGCCGAAAGATCCCTTTGAAGTCCGGCTTCATCAAGTCGATGGCAAGAAAGGCGAAATATATGATCAGGAGCTGGCCGAAGAACTGCTTAAAGATCTGGAAAACTGCAAGCTTAAGGTAGATTCGATCAAGTCCAGGGAAGTAAATCGGAAAGCACAGCCTCCGTTTATAACTTCCACTATGCAGCAGGCGGCCTCAAATGCTTTCGGATTTCAACCAAACAGGACTATGTCTTTAGCCCAAAAGTTGTATGAAGGTGTCGATTTGGGTGGAGGTGAAGGACCTGCCGGCCTGATTACTTACATGCGTACCGACTCTGTTTACCTGGCGAAAGAAGCTATTGACGAGACACGAAGCTGTATCCGGAGTGTTTACGGAAAAGAGTATGTGCCTCAAAAACCGATCAACTACCGCAGCCGCGGCAGTGCGCAGGAGGCGCATGAAGCAATTCGGCCTACCGATATTACCCGCACGCCCGATTTTCTGCGCGGGGTGCTAAATGATGCTGAACTGAAGCTTTACACCCTGATCTGGAAACGGACTATGGCCTGCCAGATGGCGCCGGCGCGCTTTGAGCAGACTACGGTAGACATAGATACTGACAGTAAAGTGCACGAGTACCTTTTCCGTGCCAATGCTTCGAAGATTCTTTTCCCCGGCTATATGGCTGTCTGGGGGCGTGGAGTAGGGGAGGAAGAAGACGACGAAAAAGAATCTTTCCTGCCGCCACTGACAGAAAATGAATCTCTTCATGTGCTAGAGTGGCTGCGAGAAGAAAAAGAAACACAACCCCCGAAGCGCTATAGCGAAGCGGCACTGATTAAGGCTCTGGAAGAAAAAGGGGTGGGTCGTCCTTCAACTTATGCCACAATTATAACAACGCTATACAATCGTGAATATGTTGAGCGTGAAAACCGCAGCCTGCGGCCTACTGCTGCCGGTATGGAGGTAAACGATTTTCTGATCGAACGCTTGCCCGCCCTTTTTGAAGTTGATTTTACCGCCCGCATGGAAGAAGAGTTAGATTACATCGAAGAAGGCCAGGTGCACTGGACAGAGATGATGAGGAAGTTTTACGATCAGTTTGAGCGATGGATAGAGGAAGCAAAAGCGATGAAAATTGATGGTGACGAACTGGAAACCCTGTTAGAGCTTGCGGCGGAGATTAAAACCTTTAATCCCCCGGTTAAACGCGGCAAGAAAACCTACTGTGATGAAACTTTTGTGCGGGAAATGCGCGAAGCGCTGGACCAGGACCAGGAGGTAACCGAGCGTCAGGCAAACCACCTGCGCAGGGTTGTGGCCCGCTATTATGAGCAGATTGAGTCACTCACATCTGAAAAGGCAAAAGAGCTGGACCTGACTGAAATGATCGAAGGGGAAAGAGAAGCAAGCAAGCCCCCTGATGGAACGACCTGGTTAAAGTTGACCATGCTTGAAGAGGTCGAATTTGAGCCCCCGCGCAAGGTTGGCAAAAAGACTTACGATGATGCCGCATTTACCCAGAGCCTGCGGGAACAGGTGGAAAGTGGAAGGCGTCTTACGGAAAACCAGGTTAAGTATTTAGACCGCCTGGTCAATAGGTATGCAGCCCAGATAAAAGAATTTGAGAAGCGTGCTGAAGAAGCGGGCCTTTCTACTGAAGTCGAAGAAGACCATGAAAGCGGCCCCCTTCTGGAGCTGCTTGATAAAATTAAAATCTTTAAAGAACCGGTTAAGCGGGGAAATAAAATCTGGGACGATGCTGACTTTGCCGATTCCCTGCGCAAGCAATATGCTGCCCGGAAATCGCTTACGCCCCGCCAGCGTGCCGCACTTAAAAAAGTGCTTGCTAAATACCACGAGCAGATTCCGGACTACTTTGAGAAGCAGGAGACTTTCGGTTTGCCTGCTCCGGGGGCAGCAGCAAAGGGCAGGAAGAAAAAGCAGAAGTAAGTGTAGTATTGATTGCCTGGTAAATGGAAACGGAGCTTTTCTGTTACAATTTGTTATAATGGAAAAGCTCCGTCTGTACTGAACAGATTCTTAATCGATAGGAGTACAATCGCCGCTTAAAATGTTATCTCAGCCTCCTGCTGCAGGGGGGAAGAGGCTGATCACAGCCCCGTCATTTAAGGTTGTATATAGTCCCTGCAGCTGCTTGATATTATATCCGTTTACAAGAATCGTTAAGCCAACTGGCTTATAGCCATCCATGAAGATAAGCTGGCCATCTGCTACGTTTAACTTTTCTGGCATTCCGTAATCACAGCGTAAAACTTGCAGAAGTTCCTGTACGTTTGCTTCCTCCGGCAGGTCGAGGACAACTTTATTTACCCCAAACACCTGGCGGAGAAAAAGATATGGCTTTACCACGACTTCCAAACAGGCATTCCCTCCCCATTGACATAAAGGTTACAGGGGATCAGTATTTAGCATAGTGACAATATACTGCCGCTATTTCTTTGACCCCTTCTCTACTTCTTCCTCGCGAAGTTGCTTTTTGTAAATCTTTTCAGTTACTGTGAAAGGAAGGCTTTCGCGAAAATCCACATAGCGAGGCACGGCGTAAGAAGCGCACTTATCCCTGCAGAATTCGATAATATCCTCGGCGGTTACTTTGCCGTGGTGCTCTTCTTTGAGTACAATAAAAGCCTTGATTCTCTCGCTTCCTTCCCTCTCGGGGTCTGGAATGCCTATCGCCGCTGCCATCGACACGGCAGGATGTTGATGCAGGATATCGTCAATCGTGCTGGTATAGACCTTGTAGCCGGAAATGTTGGCCATGTCTTTTATTCGGTCGACAATATAAAAATAGCCGTCTTCATCCATGCGGGCGATGTCTCCGGTCGGCAGCCAGCCGTCAACCAGTCCAGCTCCTTCTTCAGGCCAGTAACCCTTCATCACCTGGGGTCCTTTAATATACATATGGCCTGGTTCGCCTGGGGGGGTCTCTTCTCCGCTATCCTCGTCGATCAGCTTAACGTCAGTATCAGGAATGGGTAGTCCAATGCTGTATTTCTGCTTGGCGGCGAAGCCCATTACCTTAGAAAAACCTGTAAGGTCAAGGTGAGTCATTGGTCCGCTTTCGGTTAATCCGTAACCTTCAGAAACCGGCATCTTTATTTTTTCGGAGATACTTTCCCTGATTTCAAATGGAAGGTGAGAGGCTCCTGATAAGATTTGGATTGGCATTCGAGGCAGATCTTTTTCCCGCAGTTTCATTAACTGGGTTGGCACGAGAGCAGCTAAAAAAGGACGGTTTTCGACAAGCATTTTCATTATATAATCGATATCCCGGGGGTCTTGAACCAGGATCATGCGCAGTCCCCAGTAAACAGAGAACAAAGCACAGGCATCACCGTATGAATGGAAAAGGGGCACACTGATACAGGCGGATGCTTTACCCCGAATTACTTTTTCGAGCTTGGCCATGGCCCAGGGCATTCCTTGCATCGTATTAACATAACGGTTGTAATGAGTGAGCATAACTCCTTTTGGCACGCCGGTAGCGCCGCCGGTAAAGGCCAGGTAAGCGAGATCTTCCCGAGGATTAATTTCTACAGACGGAGTTAAGGGTTCATGGTTGTTGATCAGTTCTTTAAAGCGGTGTGTGCCTTCAGGAGCCTTCTGCTGCTCCGGCTGATTAGGAGTATAGTCAAGCAGGGATGTTACAATGATCTGTTTAAGCTTAGTTTCCGGTTTGACTGCCTGGACCATTTCCAACTGTTCCTCAAGACAGATAACCGTTTCCGCTTCTGATCCGCCAATTTCGTATTCCAACTCGCGTGCTTTATGCAATATGCTGCAAGGCACATGAACGGCGCCTGTTTTTAGAATGGCGAAGTTGGCAATTATATATTGAGGGCAAGTCGGCAGGATGGTGGCTACCTTATCACCCTTTTTTACACCAAAGCCGACAAGAGCGGAGGCCAGGCTTTCGGCTAGCTCCTTAAGCTCGCTGTAATTGGTACGCATGCCGAAATAATCGATGGCTGTAGAACGCGGATGTTTTTCCGCCGTTTGGTCGAGTATAGAATATAAAGGCAGTTCCGGGTATGGTTCCAGGCTGTGCTCAAGCTTATAGGGTCCGAGCTTATAGCTTTTCAGCCAGGGTCTTTTCTCTTCCAGGTTAGACACTGCTAAGCCCTCCTTTTATCAGCTCCAGATTTCCGCTGCAATATCGTCTAAACTAAGCTCGCGCAGTTTTTCAGCCGTTGGCTTTCCGGTTTGCTCATCCCAACCGCGAAGCTGGTAATATTTATCAAGAAGGATGGAAAGTTCGTTGACGTGTCCTTCGGCCGGGCCATCGGGTAGAGGTTCTTCCAGGAGCCGCTTCGGTAAAGTATCGCCTTCAGCTGTTAATCCTTCGCGGTTGCTGAAAGCGCGGGCCAGGTTGTACACTCTTTCCCCGGCCTGCTTATATTCAGCTGTGTCGAAATCCCAACCGGTAACCAGGTTGACCAGTTTCACCCAATCATCGGCATTGAGGCATAAACCCATGAACTTACAGGCGCCGACACAGTCAAAAGTAGTGAGCATATCTTCCAGGTCAACGGCCACTTTAACTTCGGAGGGATCGGCAACAAAGGGATCTTTGATCTCACTGTCTTCGATCATAAGAAAGGGAGCGTCGACAAAAGTGGGACCCTGGACATAAGCGGTAATATGATCACCGCCACGATTGGCCGTAGCATAGGTTAAACCGGTCATTTGTACTGCACGGCTGTCGTATGCAGGAAGTTCTAGCCCCTTTACGTGCATGGCAAAATCTTCGCTGTCCTGGCCCAGTTTCTGGGACATCCGCATCGTTCCCTCGGCAAGCAAATCGCCAACACCTTCCCTCCGGGCAATCAGGTGGACCAGGTCAACAATAACATCGGGATCGCCGAAGTTAATAGCGATGCCGCCGGTATCGGAATCAGTCAGGATGCCCTTTTCATAGCATTCCATGGCAAAAGCAATTGTGTTGCCTGCAGAGATGGTATCGATGCCGTAATCGTTGCAGAGATACCCGGCCATGGTTATAGCTTCCAGATCGTTAATGAAACACATTCCTCCGAAGGTACCCACTGTTTCATATTCCGGGCCTTCGCCTTTATGACCGGCATACTTGCCTTTGCTGATTTCAGTGCCGCGGCCGCATTCAATC
Organism: Syntrophomonadaceae bacterium; assembly: GCA_007136055.1. Classification (GTDB taxonomy): domain Bacteria; phylum Bacillota; class Dethiobacteria; order DTU022; family DTU022; genus T3SED10-7. The sequence continues at coordinate 1,483 of SLHT01000171.1, read as the reverse complement.
GGGCAGGCAAAGCAGGTTATGTTTTTGGTCAGTATATTATCTGATATGGCCGGACCGTTAATGTCATCCGAATACTCGAAAACGCCGGACTGCCAGTTTCGGGTTGGAAACCCTCCTCGTACGCTGACCAGGTCAAGGACTACGGTGGTCCCGAAAGCCTGCATCGCCATTTTCAGCATAGCTTCATCCATCAATTCATACTGCTTCTTAGAGTGAACCTTGAGCTCTTCAGGATTGCTTACCGGTGTCTTAATGCTGCCGCGCACGGCAATAGCTTTTAAGTTTTTTGAACCCATAACTGCTCCGAGGCCGCAGCGTCCGGCAGCACGGCCCAGGTCATTCATGACAGCTGCATATTTAACCAGGTTTTCACCGGCCTGGCCAATGCAAGCCACATTAAATTTTTCGCCTAATTCATCTTTGAGAAGGCCGGTTGTTTCAGGGACGTTTTTTCCCCAGAGGTGAGAGGCATCTTTCAGTTCTGCTTTATTGTCCTCTACTACCAGGTAGACTGGTTTTGATGAAGCGCCCTCGAATATTATGCCATCGTAACCGCATCTTTTAAAATCGACCCCCCAGCGTCCTCCTGAATTAGCCTGGCCCCATATGCCTGTTTGAGGCGATTTGGCAACTATGCTAAAGCGGCCGGTGCTGGGCGCAACTACACCGGTCAAGCTGCCAGCCATAAAGATTAACTTGTTTTCAGGTCCAAGGGGGGCTGCTCCTTTAGGTACTTCGTCCCAGAGATACCTTGTGGCTAAACCTGCACCACCGAGGTACTTTCTATGCATACTTTCGGGAATTTCTTCTTCGTTTACCTTGCTGTTACTTAAATCTACCCTTAATAATTTTCCGTGGCAGCCGTACATTTAAACACCTCCAGTTATTATGCAAACCCCAACATTTGCAAACTCTACAGCTTTACTGACCGGCATATCCAATGCCGGCTTCGGATAACTCCCTGCTGTCCGGGAGTAATGATCGTATAAATAAAATTTAGAATAAACACACCTAACGCAATATAGCATCAATTTATTTAAATATACAACGGCCGACAAGAAAATACAACCATTTGCCGGCAAAGAATATGCAAAAAAAAGAAAATTTATACCACTATCTGCTTCCGCATTGCTATTAAAAGAGTTATAATTAATTTAATTTGTTGTATTTTCGGAAAAGGCAATCTTTAAGCAGGAAGGAGGATCGGTATTAAGTTAGGATGCGGCATGTTTGAAAAATTTATCAACCTTCGGGAGGAGTGCTAATATGTCCTATACTTACGGTACTGAAGAATGGGAAAAAGCTTACCAGGAAATGGCCAATGAGCGTCTATCGAAAGCAGAAAAACCATATGCTATGGGTTCACCGGAATGGGTGGCTACTTTTGAAAAATTAATCCAGGAAGATGAAACTTACAAAGAGGTGGCAAAAACGTGGGAAGGAACGGTTGTTATACATATTCTTGCTAACCCGGAAGCAGCTT
>SLHT01000220.1 GCA_007136055.1 Syntrophomonadaceae bacterium | reverse complement strand
TCGCTTCAGGTTTTACGGTTGTCACGGGACATGAAGATCCCAACAAGGAGGGCACCGATCTCGATTGGCCGGCCCTGGCCAAAAATCCCGGTACGAATGTTTTTTTAATGGGTATGGGTAATCTGACCCTGATTACTGAGCGCCTGCATAGTGAAGGCATGGACCCTTCCACACCTTTTGCCCTGATTCACAGGGGCACAGAAGCAGGACAGCGCACCCTGGTCGGTACCCTCGTTGATATAGCGGCCAGGGCCAAGAAAGCTGATTTCAAACATCCGGCCATTATAGTCACAGGAAATGTGGTTAACTTGCGCGGGCAGCTGAAGTGGTTCGAGAAGAAGCCTCTTTTTGGCAGGAGCATTGTCGTATCGCGCGCCCGCGAGCAGGCTTCTGTATTCGCGGAAAAGCTGGAAGACATGGGTGCAGAAACCATAGAGTTTCCGGTGATTAAGATTGCCTCGCCTCTTGATTACGGTCCGCTTGACAGGGCCCTGAACCGTCTTGAAAACTACCGCTGGGTAATATTCACCAGTGAAAACGGGGTGAAGAGCTTCTTTAGCCGCCTGGCTGAAAAAGGCAAAGATATCCGTGAACTAAAAGGGGCTTCAATCTGCGCGATTGGGCCAAAAACAAAAGAAACCCTGGAGAGCAGGGGTCTGAAAGTTGAATATGTTCCCTCCGAATATAAAGCCGAAGCGATTGTCGAACAGTTGCAGGGAAAAATCAAAGCTGGTGATGAAGCGCTTCTGCCACGCGCAGACATCGCCCGCGCCGTACTCCCAGAGTTTCTGGAAAAAATGGGCGCACGGGTTGATAATGTCGACGCCTATCGCACCGTGCGCGGAGACGGTGACGCTCCCCTGCTGAAGCAGCAGCTCGAAGCCGGCCAAATTGACATGATTACCTTTACCAGTTCTTCCACGGTAATCAACCTGCTGGCCATGCTCAGCGGAGCGCCCACTCATGCCAATAAATTACAAAAAGGGACAGGGGGACAGGTCACTTGTCCCACCATTAATTTACATATCAAGCCAAGGGAGGCCGAGAATAAGGACATTTCCCCTCTTGTGCTGCTGGATGGAGTTGCCCTGGCAAGCATTGGCCCGATAACAACAACTACTGCCCGCGAACGCGGCTTAGAGATAACTGTGGAAGCCGAAGAATACACAATTGACGGCTTGATTAAGGCTATAAAAGATTTTTACATTTAGAGAATTGAGCAGAGTTTTGAAAGTATTGCCGAAAGGCTTACGACAGGCAAGTTGACCAGGTTAAATCTAAGGAGGATAAAAAGTGAGCCCAATTCCCAATAAAAGACCGCGCCGTCTGCGCGTAAGCGAAGCAATCCGTTCCATGGTCAGGGAAACCCACCTGCGGCCTGAAGACATAATTAGTCCCATGTTTGTGATCAACGGAACCGATGCAGTCGAACCGATCAATTCGATGCCCGGCGTATTCCGCTTCTCTGTGGATAAAGCGATAGTTGAGGCGGGTAAGGTATATGAGCTGGGTATACCCGCAGTCCTTCTATTCGGGATACCTGATCATAAGGATGCCCTGGGCAGTTCTGCCTGTGACGAAAAAGAAGCAGTCCAGAAAGCAACAACAGCAATCAAGGACCGTTACCCCGACTTGCTGGTTATTACTGATATCTGTCTTTGCGAGTATACTGACCACGGTCACTGCGGAGTTGTCGAAAACGGTAAAATTTTAAATGACCAAACTCTTGATTTGCTTGCCAATATTGCTTTATCCCATGCCCGAAGCGGGGCAGATATCGTTGCTCCATCTGATATGATGGATGGCCGGGTGGCGGCAATCCGCAGCGCTCTCGATGGAGGCAACTATACTGGCACTGCTATTATGGCTTATGCTGTAAAATATGCTTCAGCCTTTTACGGGCCTTTCCGCGATGCTGCAGGGTCAACTCCCCAGTTTGGCTGTCGTCGTTCCTACCAAATGGATCCGGCTAATGTCCGTGAGGCTCTGTGGGAGGCGGCTCTTGATATAGAAGAGGCTGCTGACATTGTTATGACCAAACCGGCCCTGTCCTATCTGGATGTGACCAGGGCGGTCCGCGATGCCGTAAATGTTCCTGTTGCCACTTATAACGTGAGCGGTGAATACGCGATGATCAAGGCCGCCGTGGCACAGGGGTGGCTGGATGAAGAAAAAGTAGTGCTCGAGGCGCTGCTCTCCATGAAGCGAGCCGGGGCCGACATGATTATAACTTACCACGCCAAGGATGCAGCCCGCTGGCTGCAGCGGTGAAAAGGATTACGACAACAGGAGGTAGATTTCTAATGTATGAAAAATCGAAAGCGCTCTTTGCTGAAGCAAATGAAGTAATTCCCGGCGGAGTTAACAGTCCGGTCAGAGCCTTTAAATCGCTGTTGCAACAGCCTCTTTATATTGAAAAAGGGGAAGGCAGCCGTGTTTATGATGCCGACGGCAATTCATATATCGATTATGTCGGTTCCTGGGGCCCCTTGATTTTGGGACATGCTCATCCCCGTATTATTAAAGTGCTTACCGAAACAGCTGCCAGGGGGACCAGTTTTGGTGCCCCCACCGTCCTGGAAACAGAGATGGCCCGCCTTATTGTTGAGGCCGTTCCCTCGGTTGACCTTGTTCGCATGGTTAATTCGGGCACCGAAGCGGTGATGAGCGCCTTACGGTTAGCCAGGGGCTTTACGAAACGCAACAAGGTGATCAAATTTGTTGGCTGCTATCACGGCCACTGTGACAGTTTCCTGATTCGCGCCGGTTCGGGAGTGGCAACGCTCGGTTACCCCGACAGTCCGGGAGTAACAGAGGGTACCGCTCACGATACAATTGCCCTGCCTTATAACGATCTTAATATTGTTAAAGAAGTCTTTGAGACCTGTGGTGAAGAAATTGCAGCGATTGTGGTTGAACCTGTGGCTGGCAATATGGGGCTGGTTACTCCAATTAAAGGCTATCTTGAAGGTTTGCGTGAGGTGACTCGAGCTTATGGATCCCTCTTAATTTTTGATGAAGTAATGACCGGCTTTCGTGTTGCCAGGGGAGGAGCCCAGGAGTATTACAATATTGATCCCGATCTGACTGCCCTGGGCAAAATAATCGGTGGGGGTTTACCCGTGGGGGCTTACGGCGGGAAGCGTGAAATGATGGAACAGATTGCCCCCTGCGGCCCGGTATACCAAGCCGGCACTCTTTCAGGCAATCCCCTGGCCATGTCGGTTGGCATCGAAACACTAAGAATGCTTAGCCAACCCGGGTTTTACGATGAATTGGCCGCAAAGCGGGAAAAACTGGTCAGCGGTATTAGTGAAGCTGCAAAAGAACAGGGAGTGAATATCCAGTTTAACGGTATCGGTTCAATGTTTGGTATCTTTTTTTATGCTGAACCTGTTACCGATTTTGAAAGCGCCGGCAGCTCTGACCTGGAAAGCTTCAAGGTTTTCTTCAGAGCCCTGCTTAAAGAAGGTGTTTATATTGCGCCTTCTGCTTTTGAAAGCGGTTTTGTATCAGCAGCCCACAGCAAACGTGATCTTGAAGATACGGTTGCCGCTGCAGAAAAAGCATTTGCTGCAGTGCACAGTGTCCGGGAAGAAAAGCAAAAGTCAGGAAAGCTAATATCCTGAATTAGTTTATTGAGCAGGATGTTTAACTGCGAAAGGCTTAAAGCGCGATCTAAAGACTTCAGGACATGGCGATCCTGAGCGCAGGCTGCTTAATGAAGTTTAGGTATTGAGGCAGCTGAAGTGCAGCAGCAATGGTTGGAAAAGCCAGGATATTTTACCGGCCGGTTTCTGAGCCACTAAAGATAATTTTAAAAAGCAAGGAGATACTATTTAATGCAGTTAATAGCATTAGGCATCAACCATAAAACGGCCGCCCTGGAAACCAGGGAAAAGGTTGCCTTTGCCGACAAACACAAGGCGCAGGCCTATGTTTATTTGAGCGAAAGAGGTGCTGTCGAGCAGTGTGTGATTATTTCCACCTGCAACCGCACTGAAATATATGCCCTTTGTGAAGAAGCATCTGCCGGCAGGGCTGAACTGATTGCCATGCTGGAAGTAGTCCGGGGGGCAACCGTTGCAGAGCTTGAGCACTGCATGTACTTTTACAGCGGCCTTAATGCCGTTACACATTTGTTCAGGGTTGCTGCGGGACTTGATTCAATGATTTTGGGTGAAACCCAGGTTGTCGGCCAGATCAGGGAGGCCTATGATCATGCCTGTGACTTGGAAGCAGTCAGTAAGGAATTGCACGCTCTTTTTCAGCATGCTGTCAGGTGCGCAAAAAAAGTGCAGACGGAAACAAAAATTAACCATAACTCAATTTCGGTAAGCTATATTGCCGTAGATATGATTAAAAAAGAACTGGGTTGTTTTGATAACCTGAGTGTTTTAGTTATCGGTGCCGGTAAAATGTCGAGGCTGACCCTCAAGCACCTTCATGACCTGGGAGCCAGGGATATCAGGGTGACCAGCCGTACCTACAGGAGGGCTAAAGACCTGGCCTACCTTTTTAACGGGAAAACTATTGATTTCAGCCGTAAAAAAGAGACCCTGCCTGCCATAGATATAATTATCAGCTCTACCGGAGCGCCTCACCTGTTGCTGCGTAAAGAAGATTTAGCACAGGTGATGGAAACGCGCAATCATAAACCGATGTTTGTGATCGATATTGCTGTACCGCGAGATATCGATCCGTCAATTAAAGATTTGAAAAATGTATATCTATACGATATGGACAGCCTGCAGCAGGTGGTGGCAGGCAACCAGCAGGAGCGGAAAAAAGAGGCCTCTGCAGCAGCAGAGATAATTGACCGTGAAGCGGAAGAGTTTCTGGCCTGGTTCAAAACCTTAAGCGTTACTCCCGTGATCAAAGCGCTACGCCTGAAAGCAGATCAGATTCGGGAAGCTGAAACTGAAAAGGCCCTTGGCGGCAAACTATCCAGACTCAGTGATAAGGATAAAAAGGCGATTGAAAACCTGACCAGGTCAATTGTTAACGCCATCCTAAAAGATCCGATTGTCAGGATGAAAAACGATGCCGTTCAGGAAGCAGCGGATCTGTGTATTGATACAATGTTGCAGCTATTTGATTTGCAGCAGGAGCTCGATGAAGACAGTATTAAAGAAAAATGGGAGGAGGCAAAGTAAATGGGCGACAACCATCACACTCATCAGTTAGAACAGCATAGCAGCTACAGGAACGCTGTCCAGCCATGGGAGCCGCGGACCAAGCTGGTCGCCGGGATTATCTTTGTCTTCGGCGTGATCTCTATAAACGACCTGCGCCTGCTTGCAGGAGCGCTGGTTTTCGCCGTGCTGTTTGCCCTGTGGACAGGGCTGGCTGTCGGGCAGCTCATAAAAAAACTGCTGGTCCTGGCGCCATTCCTGGCCCTGATGAGCCTGCCCCTTGTTTTCAGCGCAGGTATACCACCGGCTCCGGACCGCGTGATCCTGGCCTCATTAATTATCCTAAAAGCACTGACTGCTATGACTTTTACCCTCTTCGTGTTTACAAACCAGCCTATTGAAGAGATGTTAGAAGCCATGGAGCATCTCAGGGTGCCGGCGGCGATTACAACCACGATCTACCTTGCCTACCGTTACGGCTTTCTGTTTATCCATGAAATGCAAACTACGGTGCGTGCCCTTAAATCGCGCCTGTTTAATGCCCAAATCAGCCGATATTCACTGGGTATTTACGGTGAACTTTCAGGAGGGCTGTTTATTAAATCGATTAACCGCTCGGAGACTGTTTACCGGGCGATGGCTGCACGCAGTTTTCAGGGCAGCATACCAATTGGAGCCCCGCGGCAGATAGCGGCCGCCGATTGGTTCAAAGCAGCTGTTCCGCCCTTATATATTATTTCCCTGATTATTATTGAACAGGTGGTGCTTTAATGTTTGCCCTGGAAATAAAGAATTTAAGTTATAGCTACCCTGACCGGACTCCTGCCTTGGAAGAGATTAATTTAAAGATCAAGGCCAGGAAAAAAACGGCCATCTTAGGCACTAACGGCAGCGGAAAAACCACCCTGATTTACCACATTAATGGCATAATTCCCGCCCGGGAAGGCAGTGTTACAGTACTCGGCCTCCCGGTTTGTAAAGAAAATCTGCAGCGGGTGCGTCGGGCTGTTGGCCTGCTGTTTGACAGTCCTGACAACCAGATGTTTTCAACGACAGTATCCGGTGACATTGCTTTCGGGCCCCGCAACCTGAAATTAGATCCGGTGATTATTGATCAGAAGGTTCATGAGGCAATGCGAAAAGTGACTATTGAAGATCTGGCCGACCGTCCCCCTTACTGCCTCAGCCTGGGGCAGAAGAAAAGGGCGGCGATTGCCGGGTTATTAGCTATGGAACCGCAGATTTTAGCCTGCGACGAACCTTTCTCGGGCTTGGATCCCATTGTGGCCGGTCAGTTCCGGGATATTTTAGATCAGTTAAAAGTTAAAGGAGCGACCCTTATATATAGCACGCACGATGTTAACCTGGCTTACGCCTGGGCTGATGAAGTGGTTATTATGAAAAGCGGCCGGGTTTTAGCTTTCAGTGGATTTGAACTGCTGCGGAACGAAGCGCTGCTGCAGCAGGCATCGCTGCCGCTGCCTGTTTTGGCTCAGCTCTTTAAAGACAGGGCTGAGAAACCGCGCACAGTAGCGGAGGCCGCTAAGGTGCTCGATCTGCAACCACAGGTAAGGCAGGCAAAGAATTTTTAGAATCAGGTAGGGTGAAATTATCATTTGTAATATTCAGCTCTTTATTGCTTTGCTATTAGTGATTTGTGTAAGCAGATTTAGGGTGAGATTTAATTATAGAAAGCCTTGGATCTCGGATAGATTAAGAATTTGTCAGAGGTCAGCTGTAAATGATATTTAATCTGGCCTTCCGGTTCTCCGACCTCTGACCTCTAAAACGTCGGTCGGCATAAAAAATATGATAGAGATAGCAAGGAGGAACTTATTAATGAAGAAAGGTTTGTTGTTACTGGCATTTCTACTGGTAGGGTTGATGCTGTTTAGCGGATGCGCTGAAGAGGCGCAGACGGCAGACGATCACTATGACCAGGATCACTCTCATGATGAAGAGATTACTGCATTTGAGATCATTGATCGCCGGGCGGAGGAAGTAACTGCTTATGTCCACGGTGATCACTGGCATGGCAGTCTGCCGATTGTGCTAGAAGGCGAGAACATTTCACTCGGTGCCTATGTCGAAGAAATGCTGCTTGACGGCGATCATCATGCCCTGGGTGTAGCCTTAGCAGAAGGTGCGGAAGAAGGCATTGTAAGCTTTGACTTTCACTGTGACCATGTTTACATTATCGGAGAGCAGGAAGGCGAAACAAAAGTGTTATTCCAGTTTATCCACGACGGAGATGTTGAATACGTAACTCCTCCGATCAAGGTTGTAGTTGGCCATGATCATGGTCATGACCACGATCATGATCATGGTGAAGATCCTTATGAATGGAGTGGCATATTCTCGTTTGATGAAGGTTCTTATATTATGGAGTTCAAGGATAGCGGAGATCCTTCGGTGGAAATGGCCTTCATGCCAGATGAAGGAGATCGCGATCACAGTGATCATATGGCTTATCATGTTTGGGAAGAAGAAATGCAGCAGTTATCGACACAGGATACCTTTGAGGTTGAGCTTTTCAGTGGCTATAGGCTTGAACTTAACCCTGAGGGTACCGATATTTCTTTCATCATAGCAGAAGATGGTGAATACCTGCTCTATTTGGAACATATGCCCTGGGAGTTTAATTTAAAGATCTATGATGTCAATGGACTTGAAGTAGCTCCAAAAGATGAGGTTGAGTATTAAAGATAGGTTCTAACCTTTATGCAAAACTTCTTTTGAAAGGAATGAACACAAATGCATATAGCCGACGGAGTCCTAAGCACACCGGTAGCTACTGCTACTTCAGCTGCAACAGCGGCAGTCCTGGTCTATTCGGTGAAAGGAATAAAAGAAGAAGAGATTCCTAAGACTAGCCTGATGGCAGGGGTTTTCTTTGCCGTGTCTTTGATCAGTATTCCGGTGGGCCCCTCAACTATTCACCCGCTGTTCGCCGGCTTGTTGGGGGTGATTCTCGGCAGACGGGCGCCGCTTGCAATTTTTGTCGGCCTTCTGCTGCAGGCAGTTCTTTTCCAGCATGGTGGTCTGACGACTCTCGGTGCCAATACCCTGATGCTGGCAGTTCCGGCCTTGCTGTCTTACAAGTTATTCTACGGTATGGCTAATCGACCGGTGTTCCTCAGGGGCGCCCTGGTTGGAGGCCTTTCAGTGATGGTTACGGTGGTTTTGCTGGCAGCCCTGCTGTTCTTAACTGACCCCCGTTTTGGTGAAGGAACCCTGTCAGTGATTAATATCCTGGTTGTTGGTCACCTTCCCCTGGCCGGGATCGAAGCCGTAGTAACCGGGGCTGCGCTTAACCTGATTCAGAAAGCAAAGCCCGGAATGCTTGAAAAGGAAGAAACTGCCGCAATTGGCAGTTCTTAATAACAGTTAACCCTCCGGGGGATTGCCGGCTTCCACTCCTTTCACCGGC
>SLHT01000156.1 GCA_007136055.1 Syntrophomonadaceae bacterium | reverse complement strand
GAAAATGCAGAAGACATTACTCAGGACGCTTTTATCAAGGCATTCCAAAACCTGCACCAACTGCAGGATAAAGCAAAATTCGGGGCCTGGCTCTCCGTTATAGCATCAAATCTGGCTCGGAACTATTTAAAGCGAGAAAAGAAAATAATACTGACCGAAGATTTACCCGAGATATCAAGTGGCTCGGCCCCTGATGATACTGAAGCATCTGTGCTGCGCAGTTTGGAAATAGAAAGGATCAGGAAAGCGATTAGGACTTTACCTCCCGAACAGTATCAGGTAGTTGTTCTCCAGTATTATCACGATTTAAAGGTTGAAGAGATTGCTGACATGCTGAATATAAGGACGGGGACGGTTAAATCCCGGCTGTTCAGGGCCAGGCAAAAACTTGCGGTAGTATTGGAACTTGAAAGCGATTCTGCTTGTCTTACAGGTGAAGGAGGTGACCGGGAATAATGCCTGATAATGCAAAAACGGATCTTAGTGATAATTTGATCAGGGAAGCTTTGCGCCAGGAAATTGATTGTGTTGAAGCGCCACCTGGTGATCGGGTTTGGGAAAACATCACCTCATCCCTTGATAAATCCCGGCCCTCTCTTAAGAGGCGCAGCTTTAACTGGAGCCGTGCTGCTGTGGTTGCAGCTGCCTGCCTGGTTATTGTTCTGGGCGGCATCGGGATTTTTAGAAATCTGGATATGTCTTTACCCATTGCTGATCCCGGTTTTGCTCCCGAAGCTGCTGATGAAGTTGGTGTTCTTGATGTTGAAAGTGAAGATAGCCAGTTTGAAGCTCTAGATGAAGATAAGGCGCGTGATGTTGTTGATTACGGCCTGCCTTTCGGTGAAGCGGATTCTATGCCGCCTGACTGGCCATTAAACCTGCCCGGAAATTACAACCTGGGTGAACCTTTGCTGTTAACTGAAGCGGGTGAACCATTATACAGAGGCGCTATTTATCATAACGGCACTAACGATCTTCTTTTGGTCAAAGAGAAAAATGCTAATAAAGATTTGCTCGTGTTCATAAATCACCTTGGCACGCACATGCAGCTTGTTCTGAAAGATTTAAAAGAAACAAACGGGTTTGTACGCTTCAATGTCGGTGAACTTCCAGGCCTGGCCTGGCAGCATAACGGCCGCAACCAGGCCCTGGTGGTTTTATCCGGGCAAGTCATGCAAGATGAGTTGAAAAATATCGCTTCTGCAATTGAATAACCTCCAAACAAGACCTTTATGAAGGTTCGATGTACTTCATCATTTTACGCAGTTTTTTACCCACCTCTACTATTTGGTGTTTTTCTTCTTTCTTTCTCAAGGCTTTAAACTGCGGTTGGTTGGCCTTGTTTTCCGTGATCCATTCCAGGGCAAACTGGCCGTTTTGAATCTCACCCAAAATATCTTCCATTTCATAGCGGACATCTTCACTGATGATCCTGGGGCCCCTGGTTAAGTCGCCGTATTCTGCAGTGTCGCTGACAGAGTAACGCATTCTTTCCAGGCCGCCTTCGTAAATCAGGTCAACGATCAGTTTCAGTTCGTGCAGGCATTCGAAATATGCCACTTCGGGCTGGTATCCGGCCTCAACGAGGGTGTCAAAGCTGGCTTTGACCAGGGCGGACACCCCGCCGCATAAGATGACCTGCTCCCCAAAGAGGTCTGTTTCCGTTTCTTCCTGCAGGGTGGTTTCAATGACCCCCGAGCGGGTACAGCCGATTCCCTTGGCATAGGCCAGGGCCAGCTGCTTTGCTTTGCCTGTGTAATCCTGGTGTACCGCCATCAGGGCGGGAACCCCTGCTCCCTGAGTGTAGAGCCTTCTTAAAAGGTGTCCGGGGCTTTTCGGAGCAATCATGAAGACATCGACATTTTCAGGAGGAACGACCTGGTTGTAGAGAATATTAAACCCGTGAGATACAACCAGGGTCTTGCCTTCGGTGAGATGGGGCAGAATTGATTCCTTATATACGGCCGACTGGTAATTATCACCGATCAAAATCTGAATAACATCTGCCGCTTTTGACGCTTCACTGACCGTCATTACTTCCAGGCCGTCTTTTTTGACCTGTTCCCTGCTTTTGCTTTCCGCGTGCAGGCCGACTATAATATCCAGCCCGCTGTCTTTGAGGTTCTGTGCCTGGGAATGTCCCTGGCTGCCGTAACCGAGCACGGCAATTTTTTTGCCCTTCAGGACATTTAAGTCGGCGTCCTGATCATAATACATAACTGCCATTGATAAAATCCTCCCTGCTAATATAATAACTAAACTTATTAGCTATTATAATCCAATTTCCTGCCGGCAGGGACTTATAACCACAAAATAAAAATAGTTTCTATTGAATAAATAAGTTCAGAAAAATAACAACTAGATGCAGGGATTTTAGTTTCTTAATCAAATAATAATAATAAGGACCCTGGCTGAATTAATAAACCGGAATAAATTTATAGAAGGAGTGTTGCTATAATAATGAAATTAAAAGGAACAAAAACGGAAAAAAACATCTTAACAGCTTTTGCCGGAGAATCGCAGGCCCGGAATCGTTACACTTATTTTGCCAGCCAGGCTAAAAAAGACGGTTTTGTGCAGATTTCCGCAATTTTTGAAGAGACTGCAAACCAGGAAAAAGAACATGCCAAGAGGCTCTTTAAGCTTTTAGAGGGTGGCGAAGTTGAAATTCAGGCTGCTTTTCCGGCCGGTGTTATCGGCACCACTTTGGAAAACCTGAAAGAAGCTGCTGGTGGTGAAAATTACGAATGGACTGACATGTACCCCGGTTTTGCCAAAGCAGCCCGGGAAGAGGGTTTCAATGAAATAGCCGATATTTTTGAGTCAATTGCCGTAGCTGAAAAACAACATGAAAAGCGCTACCTGGGCTTGATGAACAATATAGAAAAGGGTACTGTTTTTAAGAAGGATAATGGGCAACGATGGTTCTGTCGAAATTGTGGTTATGTTCAGGAAGGACTGGAGGCTCCTGATCTTTGCCCTTCTTGTAACCATCCCCAGGCCCACTTTGAAGTTGTCTGTGAGAATTGGTAGAAATAGCTGTGGAATCCGGTCTATATGACTGAGTTCCTTTTTTTCAGGATAGTTTTATAGTATTTCAGTAGCCTCTGATGTAGAATATGTTAATGATAAAAGTTGAAGAGGGGTTTTTTTGAAGCTGGTTCGCTTTCTTGATAATCAGGTTGTGCGCTTTGGAAAACTGGAAGATGGGACCATTGTTGAATTAAATGATCCCGATCCGGATTGGAGCATCAGGCAGCTATTTGAGACCGGGCGACAGTTTGAAGTTGACGCAGTTAAACTTCTGGCTCCCTGTCTGCCCTCAAAAGTAATCTGCCTTGGCCTGAATTACCGTTCTCACGCCGAGGAAATGAACCACGACCTGCCGAAGAAGCCGATCATATTTCTTAAACCGTCGACTTCAGTAATCGGGACAGGCGAGCCGATCATTTGCCCGCCCCAGAGCAAGCGCGTCGATTATGAGGCTGAACTGGGAGTTGTTATCGGCCGGCGGACTTACCGGGTAAGAGCTGAAGAAGCCCTGGATTATGTTATCGGCTACACCTGTGCCAATGATGTGACTGCCCGCGATAAGCAACCAAAAGAAGGTCAATGGACTTATGCTAAAAGCTTTGATACTTTTTGTCCCCTGGGTCCCGTTATTGAAACCGGTATAGAAGATCCCGAAAGCTTAATAGTGAGGGGGTATTTAAACGGGAAGCTGGTTCAGGAAGCTCCGACTGCTGATCATTATTTTAAAGTGGCCGCTATAATTGAATTTGTATCCGGGTGCATGACTCTGCTTCCGGGTGACGTAATCTTAACCGGAACCCCTTCAGGCATCGGATTACTAAGTCTCGGAGACCGTTTCGCAGTTGCCATAGATGGGATCGGGGTTCTGGAAAATACAGTTACGAGCATGGATTAAAGTCTCAATCCGATAAAAAAATTATGTGCTTATTTTAATGAAAATGGTGTTGTCATCGACCTGTTGATAGTATATAATAAAAGAAGTTCACAAGATCGTTTCGGGCATTCCTGTCATAAGAAGGGTCTGCCCAGCCTCAGGTTTTCCGATCAGGAGACTGGCGGGCTGGCGGTCATGAATAAATTTGCTTTCAAATTTTTCTCCCTGATGAGGCAGCGTAGCCGCTGTCTCTTTTTTTTCTGAAAGGAAGGTTGTTCTGGTAATGCATATTATAATTGTTGGCGGGGGAGGGGTTGGCTATGAACTGGCCCGCAATCTTTCAGAAAAGGCCCAGGATGTTGTTGTCATCGAAAAGAACGAGATCAAGGCCAGGCGTTTTAAAGAAGCGCTTGATGTAATGGTTATCGAAGATAACGGGGCTAATGCCACTGTATTGGAACAGGCTAACATAAAAAATGCTGATATGATGATTGCCGTTACCCAGGTTGACGAGGTAAACATCATTGCCTGTATGCTGGCCAAACAGTATGATGTTCCGATTACAGTCTGCCGGATACGTAATTCAGGTTATGCCGGAGATACATCAGTTTTAACCCCAAAACAGCTCGGTATCGATATCGTAATCAACCCCGAACGTGTTGCCGCGATGGAAATTTCGAAGATGCTTCATTATCCCGATGCAGCGGAAGTGGAATATTTTAACCGCGGCAAGGTCATGATGCTCGGGGTAGTTGTCGGTTCCGAAGCTGATATTACGGGGATACGCTTGTGTGATTTACCCCTCAACCCTGATGCTATTATCGTTGGCATAAGCGATCATACGGGTAAGTTCATAGTGCCCGGAGGCAGTGATATTGTTCATCCCGGGAATAAAGTATACCTGCTTGGAAAATCCCGCACCTTAAAGGATATCAGTTCTATGCTGCACCATGAAAAAACGAGGGTCAACCAGGTCAGCATTCTCGGTGGGGGGATGATCGGCCGCCAGCTGGCCCGGCTGTTGGAAGATAGCAAGCAGTCTTTTACAGTCAAACTGATTGAAAAAAGTGAGGAGCGCTGTGAAGAATTGTGTCGTGAACTGGATAAAACCCTTGTGATCCAGGGTGATGCTACCGAGATTGCTATGCTCAAAGAAGAAGATACCGACTGGGCCGATGCCGTAATTGCAGCGACGGGTGACGATCGTAATAACATTGTTGCAGCGCTGTTGGCCCGTCAGTTCGGCGTTAAAAAAATAATCTGTGAAGTTATGAAGCCCCAGTATGTGCCTGTCTATAATGCTCTGGGTATCGACAGCGTCATTAACCCCCGCCTGTTGGCGGCGGCCCAGATCCTCAGGTTAACCCGCAAAGAAGACATTGTTGCCTTTTCAATACTGCAGGATGAAAAAGCAGAAGTTATTGAAATAATACTGCCAGAATCGGCTAAGGTGGTCAATATAAAGATAGCTGCCGCCAACCTGCCGCGCGGTATGCTGATCGGTTCTATCGTTCGCAATGAAGAGGTGATTATTCCCAATGGCAACACGTTATTGCTGCCTGACGATCACCTGGTTATATTTGCCATACCCAGCGTCAGCGCAAAACTTGATCGCTATTTTGCCCCTGCATCAGCAAAAGAAGACAGGGAATATCTTCGCAATAAGTTGATTCATATCGAAGAAGACTGATCACATTGCCGGAGAGAACGGCGGATAGGCCTCTAACAGGCAGGGAGGGTTAAACCGTGCGTCGCTTGCGTATATTTTACCTGATCGGTATACTGATCCTGTTTTTGGCCCTGGCCATGTTTATGTCAGCCCTCTGGTCTGTAGGTGAGCAGGGTCCGGATAGAACTGCTTTTTTACTGGCAGTACTATTAACAACCTTAGTTGGCGGTTTATTTTTCTGGTTCTTTTCCCCCTCAAAGGGGAAAGAACTTAGTATAGTTGAAAACTTTACCCTCGTCACTATGGCCTGGTTTGCCGCAGGCATCTTTGGTGCCCTGCCTTATCATTTTTACGGTGTTTTTGAAGGTAACTTTCTGCATGCTTTCTTTGAATCTATTTCGGGTTTTACCACCACAGGGGCCACATTGATTGAAGATATAGAAGTTTTGCCCCGTGGGATACTTCTCTGGCGCAGTTTTACCCAGTGGTTGGGCGGTATGGGTATTATTGTTCTCTTCCTGGCCATACTGCCCCGTTTCGGTTTTCGTAGTATGACCATGTTTAAAGCTGAAATTCCGGGTCCCGTAGCAGAAAGAGTTGTGCCGCGGGTTGTAGAAACCGCTCGCCGGCTCTGGATGATTTACGTAGCCTTAACCCTGGCTCAGTTACTGCTTCTAATGCTCAGTGGGCTCAGCTTTTACGATTCACTAAGCCATGCCTTTACCACCATGCCCACCGGTGGGTTTTCAACCTATAACGCCAGTATTGCTGCCTTCAATAACCCCCTGGCTGAAGTTGTGATTATCTTCTTTATGCTCTTTGCCGGGATCAACTTTGCTCTCTATTTCCGCCTTATTCGGGGTGACTTAAATATATTTAAAAACCCTGAACTGCGTTTTTACTTGGCGTTAATTGCAGCGGGCATAATTCTTGTTACAATCAATACCTACGAGTTTGGGACAGGAGATTTTTTCACTTTCCTGCGCCAGAGCGCTTTCCAGGTGGTTTCTATTACTACTACAACGGGTTATGTCACGGTTGATTTTGATGCCTGGCCCAGCTTTTCCCGGCTTTTTTTGCTGCTTATGATGTTTTTTGGCGCCTGCGGCGGTTCAACAGGAGGTTCTATTAAACAGGTGCGCTGGATGTTGATGTTTAAATATGCCCTGCGCGAACTTCGCCAGGTTATACACCCTTCGGCAATATCTACGGTTAAGATGGGGCAGCAGCATGTCAGTGACGAAGTACTGCGCCCCGTGATGGGTTTTGGGTTCATTTATATTACTCTTACCGCCCTGGCGACCCTGGCCCTGGCTTTTATGGGGCTGGATTTAGAGACAGCCTTTTCTGCTGTTGCGGCAACAATCGGTAATGTGGGCCCCGGGCTCGGTGGGGTGGGTCCGACAGAAACTTATCGGGTTATTCCGCCTGCGGGTCAGCTGCTTTTAACCGTGATGATGGTTGTCGGACGTCTTGAAATTTACACAGTTCTTGTAATATTTTTACCTGAATCAAGACGTCTCTGGATAAGAAATGTAATCATGAAAGGATAACCATATGCTTTCTTACCGGGCTTTTATGAATAAGATTAAGCAGGGTAGTTTTGCGCCTGTTTACCTTTTTTATGGGGAAGAGAAATATCTGCAGGAAGAGCTTATTAATCAGGTGGCTGCTAGCTTTCTCGTTCAGGATTGTGAGTTTGGCCAGGAAAAATTGGCAGGAAACGCTTTCAGCTTGGAGGAGGTGTTAGCAAGGCTCGGAGAATCGGGACTATTTTCCGAGCGCCGCCTGTTGATTGTAGATAACCCCCCCTATCTTGTTCCGCCGGGAAAAAGGGAAGAAAAAAATCAGCCTGAAGAAAAGGATCCGCAGGATAGCCGGGTAAAGAGCGACAGCGATCTTTTGGAAAACTATCTAAAACAGGCCTGTCCGGGCAACCCGGATAGTATCCTTATATTTCTTGCTTCTAAAGTAGATCGCCGTAAGCGGCTATTTAAGTTGATCGAGAAAAATGGGGCAGTCGTTGAATGTAGCCCCCTGAAAGGGGAAGCCCTGTCAGCCTGGATCAGGAACAAAGTTTCTAAACTGGGTAAAAATATCGAGCGTCCTGCCCTGGAAAGGTTGCTTGCGGCGGGTGAGCAGAACCTGCATTACCTTTCCAACGAACTGGAAAAATACAGCACTTACCTGGGTGAAGATCACAATATCATTACTGTTAAGATAGTAGAAGATCTTTTTTCCGGAGATATCCAGGGCGATGTTTTCAAGCTGTCCGATTCCATGGCGGAAGGTAATATGGTCGGAGCACATGATTTGTTGGATCTGCTCTTAAGAAGGCGCGAAAAGCCGCTTTTAATATTTTTCATGCTGGTTCGCCACTATCGTCTGCTTTTGCAGGCGCACTGTTTGATGGAAGACGGCTTGCCCCAGAACGAGTTCGTATCTTCTTTAGAAGTGCACCCTTTTGTTGCCCGTAAGCTAAGGGAACAGGCCGCTTCATATAGCAGATACGTCCTGGAGGAAGTACTGCTTGCCCTGCAGAAAGCGGATCAGCAGATTAAAACCGGCCGCATCGAACCTTCCCAGGCTCTTAAATTGATTATCAACAGGATCGAGTATATTCAAAGTACTTTCCACAGTAGTGTATAATTGAAACAACAAGAGTCAGGGCACAGGATTAGTTAAGGAGTGATGTATGTGGATACCAGGCCAAAAGTCAATAAAGAAAAAATAATGCAGGATGTTTACAAGCGCGGCTATGAATATGAACAGCGTTATGACGGTTGTGCGCAGTGTGTCGTCGGCGCCATCCAGGATTATTTCCCCGTCAACAATGCTCTATTTAAAGCGGCAACTTCATTTTCAGGCGGAATCGCTTCAACAATCGAAGGACCCTGTGGGGCTTTCAGCGCCGGGGTCTTGATCATCAGCTATTTTTTCGGCCGTTCGCGAGATGATTTTGCTGATATCGGCATGCTGCGTCGTCCGGGTCCTCTGGTGCGAATATATTGGGACCGGTTTGTTAAGGAATATGGCGGTTACACCTGCCGCAAGGTGCAAACACATCTATTTGGTCAGGCTTATCATTTTTTAGACAACGAGGAATATTGCCAGTAT
>SLHT01000257.1 GCA_007136055.1 Syntrophomonadaceae bacterium | reverse complement strand
CAATAGCGATCTGGAAAAAATGGTTGAAACAAATGATCAATGGATCGTTTCCCGTACCGGAATTCGGGAAAGAAGGAAGCTGGAGGACGGTTTTTCGAATATTGACCTCAGCGAGAGGGCTTCCCGGGAAGCCCTGGAGAGGGCTGGCCTTGATCCTTCAGAGCTTGATATGATTATTGTTGCAACAGTAACTCCTGATTACCCCACGCCATCAACTTCATGTTTGCTCCAGGCCAGGCTTAAGGCTCATAAGGCTGCGGCTGTTGATCTTTCTGCCGGATGCACCGGTTTTGTTTATGCCTTAACTGTCGGGCACCAGTTTATCTCCACCGGTACCTATAAGAATATTCTTGTTGTCGGCGTCGAAGTTTTATCCCGGGTTACCGACTGGGAAGACCGCAGTACTTGTGTTCTTTTTGGCGACGGGGCGGGAGCGGCTGTGCTCAGTCGAACTGAAGAAGAACGGGGAATACTCAATTTTGCGCTCCATGCTGATGGCAGGGGTGCAAAACTGCTTATGGTTCCGGCGGGAGGCAGTGCAATGCCTGCCAGTGAAGAAACTTTGCAAAACAAAATGCATTTTATTAAAATGAATGGTAACGAAATATTTAAGTTTGCCGTGAAAGCCGTTGAAGAAAACCTTTCTGAAATGATGAGCCGTGAAAATCTCAAGCCCGAAGATCTCGATTACCTGTTCCTTCATCAGGCAAACTTGAGGATTATAGATCATATACGTAAGCGCCTTAAACTGCCGCAGGAAAAAGTGCCGGTTAACATCGACCGTCTTGGCAATACTTCTTCGGCTACAATACCTATCGCCATCCATGAAGAAATTATCGCCGGGAGAATGGTTGAAGGGCACTTAGTGGCCATGGTTGCTTTTGGCGCCGGCCTGACCTGGGGCGGCCTGGTGATGAAGTGGTAGTTAAGGTCAGGATCCGGGATTTAGAATGCAGAAGAAATAAACTGAAGTGATAATTTAGCGCATAATTCTTGATTTGAGGCAGGAGCGGTTAAAGATGAAAACAGCTTTTCTTTTCCCCGGCCAGGGAGCACAGTTTGTCGGTATGGGAAGCGATTTTTATGAACACTTTCCGGAGGCCCGTGCCGTATTTGATCAAACTGCCGGGGTCCTTGGCCCTGATTTCCTTGAAATGATTTTTAACGGACCGGAAAGCAAACTGCAGATCACTGAATACACCCAGCCTGCTATTCTTACTGTTAGTGTGGCTATATTTCGTGTAATTGAAAAACTTGGTTATAAACCGGCGGCCCTGGCGGGATTGAGCCTGGGAGAGTACAGCGCCCTGGTTGCTGCAGGGTCCCTGCCATTTAAGGAAGCTTTGCCCCTGGTTCAAAAACGGGGCATCTTTATGCAGGAAGCAGTTTCCGAAGGAAGCGGTTCCATGGCTGCTATAATGGGTCTTTCACATGATCAGGTTGAGCAGGTTTGCTATGATGCCCGTTCGGAAGGGCTGGTTTCACCTGCTAACTATAACTGCCCGGGTCAAATTGTTATTTCCGGCCAAAGAGAAGCAATCAATTTGGCGGCAAAGCTGGCTAAAGAAGCAGGGGCAAAAAAAGTAACTGAACTGAAAGTCAGTGCGCCTTTTCACTGCGCATTGCTGCAGCCGGTGGAAGAAAGGCTGGCCCGGGAACTGGATATAATAATGATTATGGAGCCTGCTGTTCCGGTTGTATTTAATGTTTCGGCTCAATTAGCCACTGGCCCCGCACAGATTAAAGAGAACCTGGTCAGGCAGGTCAGCAGCCCGATCCTGTGGGAACAGTCAGTGCGTACTCTTATTGCGGAAGGAATTGATTCCTTTATCGGCCTGGGGCCGGGCAATTCATTAAGCAGGCTGATGAAACGTATTGCTCCCGAGCTGAGAACTCTTTCAATCGAAAAAGCTGAAGATATCGAACAGTTAAAGTCTGAAATGATTTAATAACCGGGCCAAGGGAAAGGTGATGACCATGGATTTAAAAGGCAAAATAGCTCTGGTTACCGGTGCATCAAGGGGCATAGGCCGGGCTACGGCCATATCTTTAGCCCGTGCGGGGGCATCTGTTGTTATTAACTACAGCAGCAACACAGCTGCCGCAGAAGCAGTAAAAAAAGAAATTGAAGATCTTGGCAGATCAGCCCTGGTAGTAAGGGCCGATGTCGCCGACTACGACCAGTGCGAACATTTAATGAAGAGCGCTATTGATCATTTTAAGAGAATTGATATACTTGTTAATAATGCGGGCATAACCCGCGATAACCTTTTAGCCAGGATGAAAGCAGAAGAATGGCAGGCAGTAATCGACACTAATTTAAACGGGGTCTATAATTGCTGCCGGGCCGTAATAAGGCCTTTACTCAAACAAAAAAGCGGCGGTAGGATTATAAATGTCGCTTCCGTAGCGGGAATACATGGCAACAGTGGACAGGCCAACTATGCCGCCGCCAAAGGCGGTGTAATCGCTTTCAGCCGAACCATGGCCAAAGAGCTTGGGTCAAGGAATATTACTGTAAATGCAGTTGCTCCCGGGTTGATTGAAACTGAAATGACCGAGGTGCTTTCCGACGATGTGAAAGAGCAGGTTTTATCAAGGATTGCTCTCGGCCGTTTAGGTAAACCGGAAGAGGTTGCCGAGGTTATTTTATTCCTGGCATCATCAGCAAATTATGTAACCGGCCAGGTTATCTTAGTGGACGGAAGTCTGTCTATGTGACATGTTGTCACTCTCATGATAGACTGTAAGTGCCGAAGAGAGGAGGTGGATTAGTGAGCGTTGAGACCAAGGTTAAGGATATAATTGCAGATCAGCTCGAAGTAGCTGTCGATAAACTTTCAAAGGAGACTACTTTTGAAGATATTGATGCTGATTCACTGGACATTGTGGAGCTGGTCATGGCTTTGGAAGAAGAGTTTGACCTGGAGATTTCCGACCAGGAAATTGAGAACATTAATTCTGTAGGCGATGTGATAAAGTATATTGAATCGAAAGTATAGTTTGTTTTTGAGGTGAAAATGTGCGAAGAGTAGTAATCACCGGGGTTGGACTCGAATCTCCGATCGGTTCTGATCAGGTTGCATTTTGGCATAATTTAGTTAGCGGTAATAGCGGCATTTCTGCCGTGGAAAGTTTTGATGTCAGCCAATACCCCTGTCGCATTGCAGGGGAAATAAAAGATTTCGATCCTTCATTGCATATGGAAAAGAAGGAAGCAAAGAGAGTAGATCGTTATACCCAGCTAGGCGTTGCCGCAGCTTTAAAAGCCTGGTCTGACTCCGGTCTGGATGGCCTTCAACTGGATAAAGATGAAATAGGAGTGCTGGTTGGTTCGGGTATAGGAGGCATTCAAACTATTGAGCAACAGCTTCAGGTATTGGCTGAAAAAGGGCCGCGTCGGGTCAGCCCGTTTTTAGTTCCAGCCCTTATAGCTAACATGGCTTCCGGTTATATCTCAATTCTCTTAGGACTGCGCGGTCCGAATTCAACCGTTGTGACGGCCTGCGCTACAGCAACCCATGCTGTAGGTGATGCCTGGCATATCATCAGGCGGGGTGATGCAGAAATAATGTTGGCCGGCGGCGCTGAAGCAGCTATTAGCCACCTGGCATTCTCCGGCTTTTCAGCTGCGCGCGCTCTTTCTACCCGCAACGATCAACCCGAGAAAGCTTCCCGACCCTTTGACCTGGAACGTGACGGCTTCGTAATGGGAGAAGGAGCGGGAATTGTCGTCATGGAAACACTTGATCACGCTCTATCGCGGCGCGCTAACATTTACGGAGAAGTTATCGGTTATGGGATGTCCGGAGATGCTTACCACATGACCGCTCCAGACCCTGATGGTAAAGGGGCTTTTTTAAGCATGAAAAGGGCCTTAAAAAGTGCGGGTGCAGCGCCCGGGGATATCGATTACATCAATGCGCATGGCACATCTACTGAGTTTAATGACAAAATAGAAACGATGGCGATCAAGAATCTTTTCGGCGAACATGCTTACAGGCTGGCAGTAAGTTCCACCAAATCTATGACGGGACATCTTTTAGGTGCTGCAGGTGCAATTGAACTTATCGCTATTTTACTGATTATGCAGCACCAGGTAATTCATCCAACCATTAATTATGAAAATCCTGACCCTGAATGTGACTTAGACTATGTGCCAAACCAGGCCAGAAAAAGTTCAGTCAACCTGGCTATCTCCAATTCGTTCGGTTTTGGTGGGACAAATGCTGCGCTGGTTGTTAAGAATTACCTGCCTTAAACCGTAAAAGAGGAATGCTAATGGATTGGTCCGATAGAGTTAAGAATTATCTCTATGCTGTCGGATGGGATATAAAGAACCTTAAACTTTATGAACAGGCTTTAACCCATACCTCTTATGCCCATGAAAGAGGACGGCACCGCATTCACAATGAACGCCTGGAGTTTCTCGGCGATGCTGTCCTGGAGTTGATCGTAAGTGATTATCTTTACGTAACTTACCCCAATTTGCCCGAAGGTAAGCTTACCAAGCTGCGTGCAGATCTGGTTTGTGAAGCTTCCTTGGCTCGATTAGCTTTTGAGTTAAATATTGGTAAATACATCCGACTTGGAAAAGGTGAAGTAATGGGCGGCGGTAATACCCGTCCTTCACTTTTAGGAGATACTATAGAAGCGTTAATAGGGGCCCTTTACCTGGATATTGGCCTGGAAAAGTGCAGGGATCATGTCATCGTTCTTTACAAGCCTATTTTGCAGGAACTTCAGGAAGGAGTCCTGCGCCGTGATTATAAAACCCTGCTGCAGGAATTTTCACAGGCCCGCTTTTTAGTTACCCCTGTTTACAGGATTATTGATCAGTACGGTCCCGATCATAACAAGGAATTTGAAGCGGAAGTAGTCATGACCTCTGAACCCGTTGGAAGGGGCCGGGGCCGCAGTAAAAAGGAGGCTGAGCAGGAAGCAGCGAAAGCAGCCTGGTGTAAACTAACACCTTAATTGAATATTGAAGGGCAAGAGGACAGGTCTATTGCCCCGTAAACAGGTCGGGGACCTGATACCCTATCCGACCCGGGAGGAGCATGGCTAGAGGATATGGAAACATTAAGAGTATCAACTCATTCAAAGGCTAAAGCTCTGGCCGGAGCTTTAGCGGCAGTGATCAGAAAAGACGGAGTCGTTGAATTGCAGGCGGTTGGAGCGGGAGCGGTTAATCAGGCTATAAAAGCCGTAGCTATTGCCAGGGGATATGTAGCCCCAAACGGCATAAACCTTGTCATCATCCCCTCTTTCGCTGAAATCGAAATAGACAGTGAAAAAAGGACAGCGATTAGAATTACCGTAGAACCCAGGAAACCACCAAGATTATAAACTTACAGGGCAAGGGACCTGTCTCCTTGTCCAATCCCTTTTATTTAGGAGCTTTTCGAGTGTACTTAAAAAGAATGGAGCTTTTTGGTTTTAAATCTTTTGCTGAAAAAACAGAGCTGAGCCTGAGCCCGGGAATTACAGCGGTAATCGGCCCCAATGGCTGCGGTAAAAGCAACCTGGTTGATGCAGTGCGTTGGGCCCTGGGTGAACAGAGCGTTAAATCCTTGCGTGGAACACGCATGGAAGAAATAATTTTTTCAGGCAGCGAAAGCCGTAAAGCGCTAAACTTTGCTGAAGTTTCGCTTACTTTTGAAGGAGCAGGCGCCTTTCTTAATTTAGATTATGACGAAGTAACCATTGCAAGACGCCTTTTTCGGACTGGTGACAGCGAGTACTATATTAACAAATCTCCTTGCAGGTTGAAAGATATTTCTGAACTATTTATTGACACAGGCCTTGGCAAAGATGTTTATTCTGTGATCGGTCAGGGGCGTGTTGACGAGATAATTAACAGCCGTCCTGAAGAACGCCGCGAAATATTTGAAGAAGCGGCGGGTATTTTAAAATATAAAATGCGCAAGAAAGAAGCCAGGCGCAGACTGGATGAAACCAGGGAAAACCTGATTCGTGTTCAGGACCTGATCTATGAACTTGAAACTCAAATTGAGCCCCTGCAGGAACAGGCTGAAGTAACCAGCCAGTATCGGTTACTGCAGCAGCGCATGGAAGAGCAGGAAAAGAAGCTCCTTTCTCATCATCTGCAGCTATCACGCGATCAGTTAAATAAAGTCAACAAGCAGCTGCAGACTGTTAACGATGCCCTGCTTTCTTCTGAGGCCCAGGGTGGTTTGCATGAAAAAGAAATTCAGGATTTAAAAAACCAGCTGCAGGATCAACAACTCGCAAAGAAGGAACAGGAACAAAAATTAAATGCGGTATCGCGTAATCTTGAGCAGCGAGAGAGTGAGCTCAAACTTCTTTTTGAAAGAGAAAATCGCTTCCGCGAACAGATAGAGCAAAACAGGCAGAGAGTTAAACAATTGGAACTGTTGATGGAAGAGTATGCGGCACAAAAGAAGAGGGCGGAAGCAGACCTTCTTGAAAAAAAGGAAGGTCTCGAAGAGTTAAACAAAGAGCTTGAAGATTTAAAATTGGAGCTAACAGAGCATGAATCGAGTGTCCTGGCTGGCGAAGTAGAAAAAAAACAGGAAGAAATCTATAAAAAAGGCGCACGTAAAGAAGCTGCCACTTCGACTAGCGAAGAGTTGACACGACGTTTGGAACGGCTGCAGGACCAAAAGCAGGTTTATAAAGAAGATGAAGCATTGTTACAGAGCAAACTGGACGGTTTAAAAGAAATCGCCAGCTCTTTTGAAGAACAATTAATAGAGCTGCAGGTTCAGGTTGCTGCTGCTGAGGCAGAGACTGAAAAAGAAAACGCCGGTGTGCAGAGGGCCAGGCAGGTTTTAGAAAAAGCAGTTGCCGGGGAGCAGCGACAAAAAGAAAATTTACATGGCATTAACAGCCGCTTAAACTTATTGCAGGAACAGGATTCGGCCCTGTCGGGTTATTACCGCGGGGTTAAAGAAGTGATGCAGGCCCGTTCAAGCCTGCCTGGTATGGTTGGCCCGGTAGCGGATTTAATATCCGTTGAAGGTCAATATGTGCAGGCTGTTGAGTCTTCTCTCGGCAGCGCCCTGCAGTACATAGTTGCCGAAACCGAGAAGTCTGTCCAGGGAGCGATCCGTTACCTTAAAGATAAAAACCGTGGCTGGGCTACTTTTTTGCCGCTCGACATTCTGCAGCGGGCTGCCGATCCTTTGGAAAGGCACAGCGGATGGCGCGATCTTAAAGGAGTGATTGGTAAGGCATCTGAACTGGTTACTGTAGATCCCGCTTATAAGAAAGCTGTTGACTACCTGATGTCTGCCATACTGGTCTGCCGAAACCTGGAAGATGCCTCGAACGCCGCACGTTACATTAAGTACAGCTGCAGGGTTGTAACCCTAGACGGTGAAATGATTAATCCGGGTGGTATAATTCGGGGCGGCAGCCTGCCCAAACGTAATGCGGGAATGCCGCTCGGCAGGCGCAAGGAAATTGAAGAACTGCAAAATGAAAAAGAAAACCTGCTATTTGAGATCAGTAAACATAAAAACAATATAGTAAAAGAGAAAAAAAATCTTTCCGAAGCAGAAAGAAACGCAGAAAAAGCGGACGAAAGAAGACGCGGCCTTGAAGAAAAGCTCAACGAGCTGCAGAAAAAATCTGAAGAAGTTAAGCGAGAAACTGATAAATTTGAAGACCACCTGAAAACAGGAACAAAAAAAATTGAGGAGCTTGAATCTGAAGAAGCGGAGTTGAACCAGAGGCTGAGTAACCTTCGTGAGGAAATGGAAAAGTGTACAGGGGATATTGAAAACCTTGATAACGAACTAACCGGCGTCAAGGAAGAATACAGGCAGTTTCTGGAAGAAAAAAATTCGCTCGAGCAAAAAATAACCGGGGTTTTAGTAAAAATCAGCTCATACACAGAGCAATGTGATGCTCTTGTAAGCAGGATTGAAGAAATTGATAATAATATGAAACTTCCTGCTGCTGAAAAACTGGAAAAAAACACTGAGTACGAACAGCGCCAAAAAGAACTGGCCGAAAACAAGCAAAATATGCAGCGGATCAGATCTGAAATTGATCAATTTCAGAACGAAAAAGCGGAGTTAATCCCTGAACTTGAAAAATTGAATCAGCAGGTTAACTTATCTGAGGCCGGTTTGATTGAACTTGAGGAAAAAGGCCGCCGCCGACAGAGTCAACTGTCCAGGCAGGAAAAACGGGAAAGGCAGCTTTCCGTTGAGCAGAGCAGGCTTCAAACAGAAATTAATTACCAGGAAATGCGTTTCCGGGAACAGTTTCGAAATCTCGATCTGGTCACAATTGAAGAAGATTACAAGCCTGAGGAAAGTAAAATTTTAGTAGATAACCTGAAAGAAGACCTGGAGGCGCTGGGGGAAGTTAACCTCGGGGCTATAGATGAGCTGACCAGGCTGGAAGATAGGATAAACTTCCTCAAAGAACAAAAGGATGACTTGCAAAAGGGAGAGGCTTCCCTGCAAAAAGTCTTAGCTGAAATCGATCAACGTATGAAGTACTATTTTGAAAGCTCTTTTGAAACAATTAATGAGAATTTCAAGAAAACGTTCGAGGAGCTTTTTGAAGGCGGCAAAGTATTTCTTAAGTTAACTGACCCCGATAACATGCTGGAATCGGGAATTGAGATTGTAGCTCAGCCCCCGGGTAAAAAACTGCAGAATATAACTCTTCTCTCGGCTGGGGAAAAGGTATTAACTGCTATTGCTCTTGTTTTTGCTATCCTGCGTTTTAAACCGGCCCCTTTTTACCTCTTAGATGAAGTAGAATCAACCCTGGACGATGCCAACCTGTTCCGTTTTACAAGGTTTTTGAAGCAAACTGTTCAACAGGCCCAGTTTATACTTATTACCCACCGTAAAAGGACTAT
>SLHT01000295.1 GCA_007136055.1 Syntrophomonadaceae bacterium | reverse complement strand
CGCTATAGCGGGGTTTAATTCCTGCCCCCGGCTGTGCATTTTCAGGGTTTGCGCCCGGCAAGTGGTGTCGATAGCCCGGTCCCGTGCGGCGCAAGCTCATGAACCCCGTCAGGTCCGGAAGGAAGCAGCGGTAAGTGAGTTTTTGCGGGTGCCACGGGAGCGCCGGGAAGGAGCTAACTGCCCGGTAAGCACTTGGAGGTGTCGGTCAAAGGCAGGTGCACGGCCATTAATTATCAAATGAAGAAGCTCACTGTGATCATTCTTCCTGAAATACTGGGGGTATGCCGTCTGGAAAGCGGGGTGCCGTTTCCGGATTGGCTGCACGAGAGCAGCAATTTTTTTGCGCTAATCGGAACGGTTGATGAAACCTCAATCGTTTGCAGGGAAGACTTAA
Source organism: Syntrophomonadaceae bacterium (assembly GCA_007136055.1). Taxonomy (GTDB): domain Bacteria; phylum Bacillota; class Dethiobacteria; order DTU022; family DTU022; genus T3SED10-7. The sequence goes on along the minus strand of SLHT01000295.1, from coordinate 8,489 downwards.
TTCCCGCAGGCTGTCCTTTCGAAAAAGAATTTCGGGCCTTAAAAGTTAAAGGGCCGTTAGGCTTCAGCCTGACCGGTGTTTTGGCTTCACTACTGACCCCCCTGGCCGAGGCCGGGATAAGTGTATTTACACTATCTACCTATGAAACAGATTATATCCTGGTTAAGCAGGAGCACTTGGAAAAAGCGATCAGGGCCCTGCGTTCTATTGCGAACATAATCTGAGAGATTTAAGAGGTGTTTAGATTACGTGGCCTATCTTAGCCTTTACCGGCGCCGACGTCCATTAAATTTTACTGATATGACCGGGCAGGAGCATATAACCCGCACGCTCAGCAATGCCCTTTGTAACGAGCGTATTGCCCACGCTTACCTTTTCTGCGGACCCCGCGGAACAGGAAAAACCACAGCAGCTAAGATTCTGTCCAAAGCAATGAACTGCGAGCTATATCCTGTTGCCGAACCCTGTGGGAAGTGCGGACCCTGCAAAAATATTGCTGCAGGGGTTTCCATCGATGTTATTGAAATGGATGCTGCATCAAACCGCGGGATTGATGAAATACGTGAACTAAGGGAAAGAAGCCGTTTTGCCAGTGGTGAAAGTCGCTACAAGGTTTATATTATCGATGAAGCGCATATGCTTACTCCCGAAGCCTGTAATGCTTTTCTGAAAACCCTGGAAGAGCCGCCGCAAAACGTAGTATTTATTCTCGCTACTACCGATCCCTCCCGCCTCCCATCGACTATTGTGTCGCGCTGCCAGCGTTTTGACTTTCATTTGCTTACGGTTGATCAAATAAGGCAGCATTTAGAGCATGTCCTGGTGCAGGAAAATTGGCAGGCCGACAGCGAAGCTGTTACATTAATAGCGCGCCTGGCTGACGGTTCTCTGCGTGATGCCCTTGGTATTCTTGAGCAGTGTTCGGCTTACGGGGAAGAGAGAATTGACGCCGGTCAGGTCCGTATCGTAACCGGGGCGACTATGGTTGATACAATTGAGGGTTTGGTGAAGGCTGCTTTAGATAACGATCTGGACTCAGGACTATCAATTATTGAGCAGGTGGTTTTTAGTGGACGTGACCTTAACTTATTTATGCGGGATTTGACTTTTGTCTTTACCCGCTTGCTCCTCGATAGCGGTAGCGCTAAAAAGCAGACCTCGATTAGTGTACACGGTTTTGAAGATATTATATCTAATTTTCAAGGCAAAGCAGACAGGCGTCTTCTTCTTGATGCAGTAGAACTCCTGCATGAGGTAAGCGCTGAACTGCGCAATGCCCACTTTCCCCAGTATATCCTGGAGGTGGCTTTTATTAGATTAGTCAGACTGTTGCATGGCCGTTTGAAACCGGTTTCTGTATTGCATTCTTCAGCAGTGGCCGGCACTGATACAGATCAAGAGCCGGGAGAAAAGGGTCTTGAAACAGAAGCCGTCCCTTACTCTCAGGCAGCTGAGCCTGTTCCGGCAGAAAGCGCGGAAGAACTAGCTGAAACTCGCGGGAGCAGCGTCGTTTCTGGCGGTGTGGATAAAGCGGGAGCTCCAGTGGTAAGCGCTTCAGAAGCTGCGGAGACGATTTCAGCTGAAGACCGCACGGAGAAATTAAAAATAGCCTGGCCCCAGCTTCTGCAGGAGATAAAAAGAAGGCAAAAGAGCACTGCTGCCTGGCTTGAACCTGCCAGGTTTGTTGAATGCCGCGGACACAGGGTGCGGCTGACTTATACAAATGAATATACAATTCACCAGGTTAGAATCATGGAAGATAATCACCGTAAAACGGTCGAGGATGTGTTTTCTGCGTTTTGCGGGGAACCAATGACCATTAAGGCGGAAATTATAGAAGGAGAAGATGAAGCAGGTAATTCTTCAGAAGAAGCAGAACCCGGATCTGCTCCTGCTCCGAATTCTATTACAGAAAACACCCCGGGCCCTGCTCCAAAACACGGTTCCGGGACTGCTTCCTCTCAACAAAAGGAAGAGCCCGTGAAAAAGAAATCTCCCGGAGCGGAAGAAGCAATGGAACTGTTTGGAGGAAAGCTGATCGATCCAGATTGAGAGGAGGTTTACCCATGCCTAACGGAGGAATGAATAAGATGATGAAGCAACTGCAGAAGGCACAGGCTGAAATGAGCCGGATGCAGGAAGAACTTGCTGAAAAAACGGTTGAAAGTTCAAGCGGCGGCGGTGCGGTGCGGGTTATTGCTAACGGCCGGAAACAGCTGGTTTCACTGCAAATTGATCCCGAAGCGATGGACGAGGATAACCGTGAAATGCTTGAAGATATGATTATTGCAGCGGTAAATGAAGCTTTTAACCGGGTTGATGAAATGGTTTCCTCGGAAATGCAGAAACTGACCGGCGGCTTGAATCTGCCTCCGGGAATGTTTTAGCTCATGGCTTATCCCGGCTACCTCAAAAGGCTTGTTGAAGCGCTAACCCGTTTTCCCGGCATTGGCCAGAAATCGGCCCAGAGGATTGCTTTTTACTTGTTGAGCTGCTCGCGGGAAGATGTTGTCGCTATTGCCCGGGCCATGGTCGAGGCCAAGGATAAGCTGGGGTTCTGTTTAACCTGTGGGAGCCTGGCCGAAGCTGAGCAGTGCAACTATTGCAGTGATACCCGGCGTGAACAGAGCATGATCTGTGTTGTCCAGGAGCCGCGCGATGTTTTGGTGCTGGAGAGAACCGGACAGTACCGCGGCCTATACCATGTTTTACACGGAGCACTTTCCCCGCTTGATGGGATTGGCCCCGAAGAGTTGAAACTGGACCGCCTAATTAAACGCATTGAAGATAAAGGTATCAGCGAGGTTATTATTGCTACCAACCCAAATGTTGAAGGGGATGCCACAGCTGGCTACCTGGCCAGGCTGTTAAATCCTCTTTCGATCAGGGTAACCCGGATCGCCTTTGGCCTGCCGGTCGGAGGCGATATTGAGTATGCCGACGATCTCACTCTCAGCCGTGCTCTTGACGGTCGCAGGGAGATTTAAACCTTGCCTTTCATCGTTCCGTTTACTATAGCCGGTAAGTGAGCGTAATCTTCTGTCGGCAGATAGGAAGGAGCTGCTTCATCAAAGAGGATATTTGCCGCTGTGGGCAGCTCATCGTCGCCGGGCCAGATTGTAAAGCAAAGCGGTACTCGCGGCAAAACGGGTACTACCATGCTGATTCCGCTGATTTCCAGGCGATGGCCGCCTAAAGCTTCGGCTGCTTTTTGAAAATCGTTGGGGCGGTCACCGAATGTTTTTAAAAAGGGAGTAACAGCCCTTTTTTGGAACGGATCGATATAGATATCTCCTCCCGGAAGGTGACGGTAGGCGATCCAGCGGCCTGTAAGCGGTTTTCCGTCGGCTGTGGACAGGTAGTGCAGGATAATGATGGCCAGGTAAATAGAGGCTTCTTCCCCTTCCGTGGTTTTGACCTTTCCATCCGGATGACTGACAAAGAAGCTTTGGCCGATAAAAGGCACTTTTAGGGTTTTTTCATCTTTACCCAGTTCAACTTCCGCGCAGGTGGCTACTTCAGCAGGATCCAAAACAGAAAAAGTTTTAACTGCCTGTTTCAAAGTTTCTTCCAGGTTAAAAAAGCTGCGTTTCTTTTCCATGGTGTTGTCCTCCTATTAAAACTGCTTAACAAAATCGCTAATGGCCCGGTTAACCTGGTCCGGTTCCTCAAGCATCACCATGTGCCCGGCTCCATCAATTATTTTGACCTGCCCATCAGACAGTTTTTCTTCAAGAAAATGGCTGTACTTAACCGGGGTGAGGCGATCTTCACTGCCGCAAATTATTTGGACCGGTTTCTGTATACGGTGCAGTTCTTCCATGACATCGAATTTATCGCAGGCGCTCAGATCTGCATAATAGATTGAAGCGGCAGTGTCTTTTACTTCCTTCTTCCCCTTTTCCAGTAGCTCTTTTGAAGCAGCGGGGCCGTATAAAAATGACGCTAAGGTTTCAGGAACGGTGCCTTTGTTAAGTTCTTCCAAAAAGGTGGGCAGGACCCGCAGTCGTCCCCCGCTGCCGACTAGAATAAGGCCTAAAGTGTCATCCGGGTAATTTAGGGCGTAGTCGAGGGCGATGGCTCCTCCCAGTGAATGCCCCGCCATTACTGCCGGCCCCAGGCCGGCGGATTTACAGAAGCGGTGCAGCCAGTCCCTGTAAGCGGCAACCTCATTTGCCGGTTCTCCTTCAGACCGGCCATGGCCGGGCAGGTCAACGGTGATGGGGTTTGCGGATTCTTTTAAATCTTTAAGTTGGTAGAGCCAGTGGTGATGTCCGCCGCCGGAACCGTGGCAGAATACCAGGGGAACCCCGTCCCGGTCAAAATCACCTGCATAGTAATAACGATGATTATCAAACTCAATGTAAGGCAACAATATGTCCTCCCTTCATAGATACTCCTTTTCTTGATTCGTTTTCTCACCTCGTTTATCCTGCCTGCCGGTTGTGGCGTGGTTGACACTATCAGAGCCGTTTGTTATGATCACTTCAATTAACTACATGACTAGACATGCGGGAGGAGTACACTTTGCAAGGTGATAGATTTTTACATGAAGGCCTTACCTTTGACGATGTTTTGTTGGTTCCTGCCCGTTCACAAGTTTTGCCCCGCGATGTTGAAATATCGACCCGACTGAGCCGTAATATTAAGCTCAATACGCCGCTGCTGTCTGCGAGCATGGATACAGTAACTGAAGCGAGAATGGCCATTGCTATAGCCCGTGAAGGCGGAATCGGTGTTATTCACCGCAATATGACTTTAGAAAAGCAGGCAGAAGAAGTAGATAAGGTAAAACGTTCTGAGCACGGTGTAATTACTAATCCTTTTCGGTTGACCCCGGACCATATCCTTAATGATGCTGCTGCTTTAATGGAGCGCTACCGCATATCAGGCGTACCTATTACGGTAGGGGAGAAGCTTGTCGGCATTATTACCAACCGTGACCTGCGGTTTGAAGAAGATTATTCACGGCCTATCGGTGAAGCAATGACTCATGAAAAGTTGGTTACTGCCCCTGAAGGCACTACTCTCCAAGAGGCACAGGAAATACTGCGCCAATACAAAATTGAAAAGTTGCCCATTGTTGACGATCAGTTCAACCTCAAAGGGTTGATTACAATCAAAGATATCGAAAAAACAATTCAGTATCCACGCGCTTCAAAGGATCCCAACGGTCGGTTACTGGCAGCAGCAGCAGTAGGTGTCGGACGCGATGCTGTTACGAGAGCGGAGGCTTTGGTGCAGGCGGGGGTCGATTTAATCGTTGTCGATTCTGCTCACGGGCATTCCCAGCCTGTGCTTAATACCGTTAATGAAGTAAAGAAGCTCTTTCCTGATCTTGAAATTATGGGCGGGAATATCGCCACGGCGGAAGGAGCCCGGGATTTAATTGAAGCTGGTGCTGATTCGGTTAAAGTAGGGGTCGGTCCTGGATCAATTTGTACTACACGGGTTATCGCCGGGATTGGTGTGCCCCAGATAACAGCTGTTTATGAAGCGGCCCGTGCAGCCCGTGAACTTGGAGTGCCTGTTATTGCCGATGGCGGTATAAAGTTTTCCGGTGATCTAACAAAAGCTCTGGCAGCAGGGGCTGCAGCAGTTATGATCGGCAGCTTGTTGGCCGGAACCGAAGAAAGCCCGGGAGAGTTTGAGATATTCCAGGGCCGAAGTTATAAAGTATATCGGGGAATGGGATCGCTGGGGGCGATGAAAGAAGGCTCACGTGACCGTTATTTCCAGGAGTATGAGCAAAAACTGGTGCCCGAGGGTATTGAAGGAAGGGTGCCTTTCAGAGGCACTGTCGGTGATATGGTATTTCAGATGGCCGGAGGGTTGCGGGCAGGAATGGGTTACTGTGGCGTTAAAAATATAGATGAGTTGCAGCAGCAGACTCGCTTTATTCGGATATCAGGTGCCGGACTTAAAGAAAGCCACCCCCATGGCGTGCAGATTACCAAGGAATCGCCAAATTATAGTTTTTAGTATGGTTTATTAGCCCGGATACCGCAGGCCGGTAGAGTCTGCGTTTTTTTAGCTGCTAAACTTAGAATTTAGCATTTTTATAAATGAGGTGCTTAAAACGCGCGGTTTGCTAATTTCCCTGGAAGGAATTGACGGTTGTGGGAAAACCACGCAGGTTGAATTGCTGGGTGGCAAACTAGCACAAAGCGGTGTTGACTATATCACGGTACGTGAGCCCGGTGGCACTGTTGTTGGTGAAAAGATAAGGCAAATTCTCCTTGACAACCAGTATTCTCCTTCCCTTCAGGCAGAAATGCTTCTTTACATGGCAGCACGTTCTGAACTTGCCAAACAGGTTATACTGCCGGCCTTGCTGTCAGGAAAAATTATTGTATGCGATCGCTTTACCGATTCTACCCTGGCTTACCAGGGTTATGGTGGAGGGGCCGATCTCAGTTTAATTCGTTTGCTAAATCTGAAGGCTACAGATGGGACTGCCCCCCATATCACGGTTTTGCTAGATCTTACGGTAGAAGAGGCAGTTAAAAGACGCGGGGCATCGGCCGATCGCATGGAAAGTAAGGATATCCGCTTTCACCGGAGGGTCCGAAACGGTTACCTCGAAATAGCACGTCAGGATCCTCATAGAGTGAGTGTTGTTGATGCTTCAGAAGTAGAAGAAGATCAGAGTGAAATTATCTGGCAATTAGTGCAGGGGAAAATTGCCGGGAGTTTTTCTGCGAGGTCTGCTTATGAGTTTTAAAAGCCTGGTTGGTCGGCATGAGCTGCGCAGCTTATTGCTCAGGGCCATCACCTGCGGCAAATTAAGCCACGCCGTTTTGTTGACGGGTCCTTCCGGGAGCGGCAAAAAAAGTTGGGGCCAGGCCCTTTCAATGGCTATTCTTTGTCCTTATTGCGATAATGGAGAACCCTGTATGAAATGTTTTTCCTGCTGCAGCTATCTTAACGGAAATAATCCGGATTATTTCGGGTTAGCTCCTGACGGGCGAAACATAAAAATAGAACAGATTCGCTCGATACGGCAGGGTTTTTACCTTCAGAGCAGTAAAAAGGTTTGTATGGTTGACCAGGCTGAAGCGATGACAGCGGAAACATCTTCCTCGCTTTTAAAAATTCTCGAAGACCCCCCCCCTGATCTGTACTTTATTCTTCTGGCCAGCCAGCCGCACTTGCTTTTTGATACCATAGTATCGAGGTGTCAACGTTATATTTTGAAGCCGCTGGCCTGTTCTGAAGTAACCGGGCTTCTAATGGCAAATAAAGATATGTCTGCAGAAAAAGCGGCCCTGATTGCCCGCATCAGTGGAGGTCTGCCCGGTTATGCCTTTGAACTGTCCGAAGATGATTACTTTGAAAGACGTTTTGAAGAAGCAAAAACTCTGGCTTATAATCTTGCTACTGGTTGTGATTCAGTCTTTCAGCTTTTATCATGGGCACGTTATCTGTCTGAAAGGGAAGACCTGACCAATTTTTTGGAATTCCTATGCATGTCTTATCGTGATGGTCTGATCCAAACACTGGGCAGTGAGGGATCAGCTGCCTGGTTGAAGGATATCGATTCTGCAAGCCTGGAAGACTCTATTATGCTCATTAATAATGCAATTCATGAAATAAATGCTACGAATATTAATAGGCGCTTATTACTGGAAAAAATGCTTATACTGTTACAAAGGAGGCTCACAAAATGCCAAAAGTCGTCGGGATTCGGTTTAAACAGGCCGGAAAAACCTACCACTTTAACCCAGGTATAAATAGCATAGAGCAAGGAGCTAAGGTAATTGTGGAGACAGCCAGGGGCCAGGAAATAGGAACGGTTGTTACTGTTGAAAAAGACATGCCCGAAGAGAAGCTTGTTTTGCCGTTGAAAAAGGTTGTCCGCAAAGCAACAGATGATGATTACTGCCGGGTAGTCGAGAACAAACAAAAAGAAAAGACTGCATTTGCCAGGTGTCAGAAAAAAATCAAAGAACACGGTCTTGACATGAAGCTCGTAGATGTTGAATACAACTTTGATCGGAACAAGATAATATTTTACTTTACCTCGGAGGAACGTGTTGACTTCAGGGAGTTAGTTAAAGATCTGGCTTCAATTTTTAAAACGCGTATCGAGTTGCGTCAGATCGGAGTTCGTGACGAAGCCAAGCTTAAAGGGGGCATCGGGCCTTGCGGGAGAGCTTTTTGCTGCTCTACATTTCTTGAAGAATTTGAACCGGTGTCCATTCGGATGGCCAAGGGTCAAAATCTTTCCCTAAACCCCACAAAAATATCAGGAGTGTGCAGCCGGCTGATGTGCTGTTTGCGTTATGAAGCCAGCGCTTATGAGAATGCCCGCGAAGACATGCCCAACCCGGGCGATGCAGTATTAACGCCTGACGGAGAAGGGCGCGTAAAAGAAATTAACCGCAAGAAAAAAGTAGTCTCAGTTAAGCTGCAGGATTCAGGTTATATTAAGGATTTTCCTTTAGAAGAAGTAGATGTGCCTTAAGACCGGGGGCAAAGCCGTGGCT
>SLHT01000263.1 GCA_007136055.1 Syntrophomonadaceae bacterium | reverse complement strand
TATATCCGGGAATAAAATCAATTAAACTCAAGGAGGAAGAGAATGGAAAAGTTTTTTAAGTTTAAAGATAACAATACTAACCTGAAAACTGAGACAACCGCCGGCGCAACAACATTTATGACCATGGCCTATATTATTTTTGTTAACCCCTTTATTTTAAGCCAGGCCGGGATGGATTTCGGAGCGGTCATGACTGCAACGATTATCGCTGCCGGTTTTACTACGATCCTGATGGGTCTGCTGACAAATTATCCTTTTGCCCTGGCCAGCGGAATGGGCCTCAATGCCTTTTTCGCTTTTGTCGTAGCGGCCCAGTTTGGATGGCAGGCAGCCCTGGGAGCTGTTTTTGTTTCCGGTGTAGTATTTTTTATTCTCGCCGCAACAGGGGCAATATCGCATATCGATGCTGCCGTGCCGACCAGCCTGAAAAGCGCTGTAGCTGCCGGTATCGGCCTTTTTATTGCTTTTATCGGCCTGCAGAACGCTGGTATCATTGTCGGCTACGAAGCGACCCAGGTTACACTCGGTAATTTGACTGATCCGGGACCGCTGCTTTCTTTAATCGGCCTGGTCTTTATCGCTGTTCTGATGGCCCGTAAAGTAAGAGGCGCGATTTTAATCGGTATTTTGCTGACTACTATTGTTAGCTTTATCATGGGCATCCAGGCGGCGCCAACCGGATTGGGTGATATTTTCGGCCCGCCGGCCAGTCTTGCGCCGATTTTGTTTCAGCTTGATTTCAGGGCCGTGCTTGCCATTCCGTTTTTTGTAGTCTTTTCATTCGTTTTTGTAGATGTATTTGACACCATGGGCACGCTGCTCGGCACCGGCGCCCGCGCCGGTTACCTCGACGATAAGGGCCGCCTGCCGAAGGTAAACAAGGCAATGCTGGCCGACGCTGTCGGAACCATGGGCGGGGCCCTGATCGGCACCAGCACAGTGACCACCTATATTGAATCGACAGCCGGAATTTCTGAAGGCGGAAGAACCGGATTTACTTCTATAATCACAGGGTTGCTTTTTTTCTTAACCCTCTTTCTTGCTCCCCTTGCCGGGCTGGTACCGGCTGAGGCTACTGCCCCGGCTTTAATTGTCGTCGGTGTGCTGATGGTTGGAGCAGTGATGAGGATTGATTTTGATGACTTTACGGAAGCATTTCCCGCATTTTTAACCATAATCTTTATGCCGCTGGCCTACAGTATTGCCGACGGCATCGCCTTTGGTTTCATTGCCTTTCCGCTGGTTAAGGTAGTTTCCGGAAAGTCCAAAGAGGTCCACTGGCTGCTCTATATCCTGGCCGCGATTTCCCTGATTCACTTCTTCGGCCCATGGTAGAAAAAGATATTTGTTAATTTAGTTCTAAATGGCGGAGATAAGAAAACAAAAAAGTGCAGTTTTCTAAAAGCCTGGATCAATATATAGCGTTATTTAGCCCCGCCAATGTTCTTGAGGGAGATGTAAAAAAGGCGCGCAGGTTATAATTGTTCTTAAACTTTAAACTACATCTTTCTGATGAAGCGGAAGGAAGCTCTTCCGGTTTATAAAGGCCCTCCCTCTAAAGGGGGGAGGGCCGGGGTGGGGGTGAAATGCCAGCCTGATCATCGCTTTGGTATATTCAGGCAGCAATAATGAACCCGGCTGCCAACAGTTAATAAGATTGGAGTTGATTAAATGTCTGAAGTGCAAGTAGGGATTGTGATGGGCAGTGATTCGGACTTGCCGATTATGCGCAAGTGCACCGAGGCATTGGACGAGTTCGGCATCAGCTGGGAGATGGTTATTTCCAGCGCACACCGTCATCCTGAAAAGACGGCGCGTTATGCTCGCGGGGCTGAAGATGCCGGCCTGAAGGTGATTATTGCCGCAGCAGGTGGTGCAGCCCATCTCCCGGGGGTGATCGCCTCGATGACCTTGCTGCCTGTTATCGGTGTGCCCATTGCCATTGAACCCCTGCGCGGTGTGGATTCGCTTTATTCGATAGTGCAGATGCCGCAGGGTATTCCGGTGGCCACGGTTACAATCAACGGCGCCTTCAATGCAGGTTTGCTGGCCGCTCAGATCCTGGCCTTGGGCGATAATAACCTGCGCCAGCGCCTGAACAGCTACCGCCAGTTACTGGCAGCAAAAGTAGAAGAAAAAGACTGCGCCCTGCGAGAAAATGAAGCACAGTGCAAGCGTTTTGGTGAAGGTGATCAAAATTGATTGAGCGCTATACCCGTCCTGAAATGGGGAGAATTTGGAGCCTTGAAAACCGCTACCGTAAATATTTAAAGGTGGAAATCCTGGCTGCCCGCGCCTGGGCGGAAATGGGGGCGATTCCCATAGAAGCTGCCCGCCTGATTGCTGAAAATGCTTCTTTTGATTTGCAGCGAATCGAGGAACTGGAATTAGAAACCAGACACGATGTAGTGGCTTTTACCCGCGCCGTGGCAGAATCACTTGGCGAGGAGAGCCGCTATTTTCATTACGGGCTTACTTCATACGATATTGTCGATACGGCCCTTTCAGTTCTGCTCGGAGAGGCGGCTGCCCTGATCAAGGAAGGCCTGTCGAAACTGGAAAGTGTTTTAAAGGATCAGGCACTGGAGCATAAAAAGACGCCAGCAGTAGGCAGAACCCACGGAGTACATGCAGAGGCGACCAGCCTGGGTTTGAAGTTTGCGCTCTGGCTTGGTGAAATAAGGCGCGATCGTGAACGGTTGGAGAGGGCAGCCGAAACGGTCCGGGTCGGTAAAATTTCAGGGGCGGTCGGTAACTTTGCCCACATTGATCCTTTTATCGAAGATTATGTTTGCAAAAAACTGGGCTTAGAGCCAGCACCGGTATCAACACAGGTATTGCAGCGTGATCGCCATGCTGAATTTGTTGGTGTGCTGGCCTTAATTGGCGCCTCGCTGGAGAAAATGGCCCTGGAAGTCCGCAACCTGCAGCGCACTGAAATCAGGGAACTGGAAGAACCATTTTACAGCGGGCAGAAAGGATCTTCGGCCATGCCTCATAAGCGCAATCCTGTGACCTGTGAAAAGGTCTGCGGCCTGGCCCGCCTGCTGCGAGGCTATGCCGGAACAGCTTTAGAAAATGTGGCCCTCTGGCATGAACGGGATATTTCCCATTCCTCTGTAGAACGGGTCATTCTGCCTGACAGCACCATTGTTTGCGACCACATCTTAGAGGAGATGATCAGGGTAATCAGTGAGCTAAAAATATATCCAGAGCAGCAGGCCCGGAACCTTGAATTAACGGGTGGTTTAATATACTCGCAGCGTGTTTTGCTGGAGCTAATTGAAGGAGGCCTGTCCCGCGAAGAAGCTTACGACCTTGTTCAGCACTGCGCTATGGATTCCTGGGAAAGCGGTCGTTCATTTAAAACGATCCTGGCCGAACAAACTGAAGTAAAAGAGCGCCTGGGCGAAGAGAAGCTTAATGATTGCTTCGACCCTGCCTATTACCTGCAGCGGGTTGACTACATTTACAACCGGCTGGGGTTGTATAAGCTGGAGTAAGTAAGAGAGACTGTGTGCGTAAGATGTTATCGAATAAATAAACTTAAAATATGAAAGTGGGACAAAAGTTCGAATATGGGGGAGGCAATAATGGAAAAAGGCGATTTTTTGTACGAAGGAAAGGCGAAAAAAATATTTCACACAGACGACCCTTCACTGTTCCTGGTGGAATTTAAAGATGACGCTACCGCTTTTGACGGGGTCAAAAAAGATAAACTGGCCGATAAGGGGATATTAAATAACCGCCTGTCGGCTATATTTTTTGAACTATTGGAAAAAAACGGGGTGGAAACCCACTACCGGGAGATGCTCAGCGAGCGGGAAATGCTGGTCAAGGCTCTCGAAATAATTCCTGTTGAAGTGATCGTCCGCAATATAGCCGCCGGCAGCCTTTCCAAGCGTCTTGGCATTCCCGAAGGGACGGTAATGAAGGAGACCGTGCTCGAGTTTTCCTTAAAAGATGATGAACTTCATGATCCGATGATCAATCACTACCATATTTATGCCATGGAATTGGCTGCCCCGGAAGAAATGGCTGAAATAGAGAAGAAGGCTCTAAGAGTAAACGAGATTTTGGTGCCATATTTAAAAGCAAAGGGGATCATCTTAGTCGATTTTAAATTGGAGTTCGGACGTCATAAAGGTAAAATATTGCTGGGGGACGAAATATCTCCTGATACCTGTCGATTCTGGGACAGCAAAAGCCGGGAAAAGCTTGATAAAGATCGCTTCCGCCGGGATATGGGCGGAGTTGTTGAAGCTTACCGTGAAGTATTACGCCGCCTGGAAGGAGGCGAAAGCCCTGCAGTGGAAAGCTAAAGTTGAGATTACTTTAAAAAGAGCGGTTCTCGATCCGCAGGGAATTGCGGTAAAGAATTCCTTAAAAGCGCTCGGCTATGAAGAGGTCGACCAGGTCAGGGTCGGCAAATACATTGAATTAACACTGGAAGCGTCCGGACGTAAAGAGGCTGCCTCCCGGGTAGAAGAGATGTCACGGCGCCTGCTCAGCAACCCGGTTATCGAAGATTACAGCTATACTTTACAGGAGGCCGGGCTATGAGATTTGGAGTAATTGTATTTCCGGGTTCGAACTGTGACCTCGATGCTTACTACCTGGTGCGCGATGTTCTCAGGCAGCCGGTAGAATATATTTATTACAATGAAGCTAGTATCGGGCATTGTGATGTGATTATTTTGCCCGGTGGTTTTACATACGGTGATTATCTCCGTTCGGGGGCGATTGCCCGTTTCAGCCCGGTGATGAAAGCCGTGGCTGATTTTGCTGATCGGGGCGGGGCGGTGCTGGGAATTTGCAATGGATTCCAGGTTTTAACCGAAGCCGGTTTGCTGCCCGGAGCCCTTTACCGCAATGATCATCTCCAATTCCGCTGTGAGCAGGTATTTGTGCGGGTTGAAAATAACAGTTTGCCCTTTACCCGCTCTGCATCCCTGGGAAAAGTTTTAGAGATGCCGGTGGCGCACGGCGACGGTAACTATTACGCTCCACCGGAGATGTTGTATGTAATGGAAAAAAACAACCAGATTGTTTTTCGTTACACTGACCGGGAAGGCAATGTAACTTCAGCGGCCAACCCGAACGGTTCGATAGATAACATTGCCGGGGTTTGTAACAGGAAAGGCAATGTGGTAGGTATTATGCCTCACCCTGAAAGGGCCGGCGAAAAGATTCTAGGCTCAAAACACGGCCTGATCATATTCAAGTCGATCATCAATTACTTGCAATCACGGGAGGTGGTATAAATGGCCGAGCAGAAGATTTGGAGAGAGCTTGGCCTGACCGACCGGGAATATGAAATGATTGTCGAACAGATCGGCCGTGAACCGAACGAGATAGAGATAAATATGTACAGCGTGATGTGGTCTGAGCACTGCAGTTATAAACATTCACTTTCCTCCCTGGAATTATTTCCGACCACGGGAAAACGCGTGATCCAGGGTCCGGGTGAAAATGCCGGGGTAGTCGATATCGGCGACGGCTGGGCTGCTGTATTCAAGATTGAAAGCCATAATCACCCATCAGCTGTTGAGCCATACCAGGGAGCAGCAACCGGGATTGGCGGAATTTTGCGTGACATTTTTACCATGGGGGCTCAGCCCGTCGCTTTCCTGAATTCGCTGCGTTTTGGTAATTTGGACAGCGCCCGTGGGCGTTATCTTTTTGATGGAGTGGTCGCTGGTATCGGCGGTTACGGTAACTGTGTCGGCATTCCTACTGTAGGCGGGGAAATATATTTTGAGCCCTGCTACGGGGGCAACCCGCTGGTTAATGCCATGTGCGTGGGTGTTATGCCCTCAGAACGCCTGGTGCTGGGCAAAGCTTGCGGTGTGGGCAACCTGGTCGTGCTGGTCGGGGCACGCACAGGCCGCGACGGTATTCACGGGGTTACCTTTGCTTCAGAAGAACTTTCGGAGGAGTCTGAAGAGAAACGTCCCGCGGTGCAGGTCGGCGATCCCTTTATGGGCAAACTGTTGATGGATGCCACGTTAGAGGTCATAGAAAAGAAACTGGTCAGCGGTGTCCAGGATTTAGGCGGGGCCGGGCTTACCTGTGCCCTGACCGAGACTGCTTCCCGTGCAGGCACGGGTATTGAGATTGAACTGGAAAGGGTTCCGCTGCGGGAAGAAGGGATGCATCCTTTTGAAATATTGACTTCCGAGTCGCAGGAGAGGATGCTTCTGATTATCGAACCAGAAAACCTGGAAGCGGTAGAGCAGGTATTTCAGCGCTGGGAACTGCAGCTGGCTGTATTAGGGAAAGTTACTGCAGATGGGAGAATAGTTGCCCGCCACCAGGGGAAAATAGTAGCCGAAGTTCCTGCTGCAAGTGTGGCCGGGGGAGCGCCTGTCTATAACCCGGAGAGCGTGGAACCAGACTATTACAGGCTTTTGGCAGATTTTGATCCGCTTAACCTGACCGCTCCTGAAAACTATGACGAGATCCTTTTAGAATTGCTTTCGGCGCCTGATGTTGCATCGAAAGAGTGGGTTTGGCGCCGCTACGATTACATGGTGCGCACCAGTACGCTGCAGGGGCCCGGTGGAGATGCTGCCGTAATCAGGCTGCGCGAAACAGGTAAAGCTCTCGCTATGTGTACAGATGGCAACGGGCGGCATACTTACCTTGATCCCTACAGAGGCGGAATGATGGCGGTAGCCGAGGCGACCAGAAACTTAAGCTGCACGGGCGCCGAGCCGATTGGGATTACTGATTGCCTTAATTTTGGAAATCCGGAGAAGCCCGAAATATACTGGCAGTTCAGGCGGGTGGTAGAAGGGATGGCGGCGGCCTGTTATGCCCTTGACGTGCCCGTAGTCGGTGGTAATGTTAGCTTCTACAACGAGGTGGAAGGGGAGGCTATCTACCCCACGCCCGTGGTCGGGGCGGTCGGACTCCTTGAGGATCCGAATAAACACTGCGGCATGGGGCTGCGCAGGAAAGAAGATTTGCTCCTGTTGCTCGGCCCGCAGGAAATATCTTTAGGAGGCAGCCAGTATTTAAAAACCTGCTGCGGACAGGTAGCAGGAAGCCTTGCGGATCTTGACCTGGAAGTGGAAAAAAATTTACAGGCTTTACTACGTTCTCTGATTAATGAAGGAATCATTTCTTCGGCGCATGATCTTTCTGACGGCGGTTTAGCTGTAGCCCTTGCAGAGAGCTGCCTAAGCGGAGATTTGGGCGCTGAAGTGAATCTTCCTCATGGCGCTAATCCTCTCCTTGATCTTTTTGGGGAAGGACCATCACGGGTACTGGTATCGCTTGACCGAAATAAAATGGAACGTTTTGATCAGCTGGCTAACCGGGCAAAAGTTGACTTTTACGAAATTGGCGTTGTAAAAGGTAGCGCTTTGATCATCTCTCACGGCGGTGATATAATAATGAAATTGAAGCTGTCGGTCTTGAAGAAGGCCTACGGGGAGGTTTTCTCATGCATTATGGAGTAGCTTTTGCAGGAAAACTGCGCGAGGCCTGCGGTGTCTGCGGCGGTTTTGCCGATGATCAACCTATGGCTTTTTTAACTTGCTTTGCCCTCTATGCCCTGCAGCATCGCGGTCAGGAAAGCGCGGGTATCACGGCCGGGCCCGGTGAAGGTCGGAAACTCTGGATTAAAAGAGGCCTGGGCCTGGTTTCTGACGTTTTTCCCGACAGCGCTGACTTAAAAGGGATTGTCTGCAAACTGGCGGTCGGGCATGTCCGCTACCCGTACGGCCTGGAAGGCCGGGATCCTGAAAATACCCAACCCCTTAAATTGCGCTATCGTCACGGTGAACTGGCTGTTGCGCACAATGGCAAACTGCTCAACGCCTTAGAACTGCGCGAGGAATTGGAGTGCCAGGGGGCTATATTCCAGACTGATACCGACAGCGAGCTTTTGGCCCATATGGTGGCCCGCCAGGGCAGTGAAAGTCTTGAAGAAGCTTTGGTTGAAGTTATGCCTCGGCTTAAAGGAGCTTTTGCCTTCGTGGTCACTGATGGGCGCAAGGTGATCGGTCTGCGCGATGGCTTCGGTTTCAGGCCCCTTTCGTTAGCCGCATTGGAGGGGGGAGGCTACTTTCTGGCTTCTGAAACCTGTGCTTTTGATACAATTGGCGCCACATTTATAAGGGATTTGGAGCCCGGAGAAATGGTTGTGCTTGATGAAGAAGGTCTGCACAGCCGTCAAATTATTGATAACCCGAGCACAAACCTGTGTGTTTTCGAGTATATTTATTTTGCCCGTCCCGACAGTAACCTGCAGGGACGGAACGTTCACCTCGTGCGTAGGGAGCTGGGCAGGCGGCTGGCCCGTGAGCATCCCGTAGAGGCCGATATTGTTTCAGGCGTACCCGATTCAAGCATTGCTGCCGCTTCAGGTTTTGCCGAAGAAGCGGAACTGCCTTACGAAATGGCGCTGGTTAAAAACCGTTATATCGGACGCACCTTCATTAAACCGACGCAGAAGATGCGCGAGGAGGGTGTTGATATAAAGCTTAACGCCGTCCGCAAGATTGTGGAAGGCAAACGGGTAGTCCTGGTGGATGACTCGATTGTGCGGGGGACAACCAGTTTAAAGCTGATCAGAATAATGAAGCGGGCGGGAGCCACAAAAGTGCATCTGCGAATCAGCTCGCCACCGGTGATTGGCTCCTGCTATTATGGAATAGATACTCCTGACAAGCATGACCTGATCGCTTATAAACGCAACGCCGAAGAGATTGCAGCAATGACCGGCGCAGACTCGATCGGATTTTTAAGCATGGCTGAAGTAGTAGCTTCCCTGGAGCTGCCGAAGGATGTGTTCTGTGATGCCTGCTTTAGCTGCAATTATCCTGTAGAGCCTTAAAAGAAGGCATTAGAATTAAGGAATTATGGTTGAGCATAAATGTCATATTATAAAAG
>SLHT01000270.1 GCA_007136055.1 Syntrophomonadaceae bacterium | reverse complement strand
TTTTTACAGTGATTTTCGCCCCCCTCATTTTGAAAGAAAAGTTGGAAGCAAGAACTATAGTTGCGCTTTTAATATCCCTGCTTGGGACAGCAGCAATCATGGGTTACAGCAGCCTGTTCAGCATTGGAGCAAGCCTGGTCGGTGACATCATAGCCCTCATGGGAGGCATGACCTACGGATTCGTAGCCTTATTCCTGAAAAAAGCGCCTGAAGGGTTGCTCGGCCTGCCCTCAAACATTTTGTCATCAGGCTACATCGCCCTGGGCCTGCTGCCTTTTGCAATACTTTCAATAACCCAATTCCACTGGGACGGAATACTTCTCCTGATGCTGCTTGGTTTACTGCAGCAGTCATTTGGCACCACTCTTTTCCATATGGGACTGCGATCAGTTAAAGCGCAGCATGCCGGCATTCTTACCTACATTGAGCCGCTTGCGGCCACTGCCATGGCGGCGCTATTTTTATCCGAAGGTTTAACATGGGGTTCTCTATTAGGCGGAACTCTGATCATTATCGGCGGGATGATCGTTGTGCTCAGGAGAGACGACAAAACTGTGCCGGTTAAGGCAGAAATAAAAGTGAAAGCATAAACTGCCTGAAAAGATAAAATTGATCAGCATCCCGGTCTGCGGCCCAGGACACCTGATAATTTGCAACTCGTGTTTATTTTTTAAGCTTCTGTTACCAAGCCGGCTCTATATTGGCCAACGTTAAATTCAGTCCCATTCTTTAATTGTCAGTCACTTTAACCGCTTTAACTGACTGCTCTTAAAAAACAGCCTGTCTAAACATTACAGGCTTTCTATGTTCCGCATATTATGGGTAATTGCCCCCTGATAATATGATGTGATACAATGAAAATGCAAAATTTCTGATAATAGATCTTTCCCTCAATAATGCATAAAACTTACAGGAGGTTTGCCGATGTCTCGATTAAAAAAAGTATTGCTGATTGTATTTGTGGTCCTCTTTGTGGTGATCCTGGGCGGCGCAGGAGCTCTATACTTTACCCTTCGCTCCAGCCTGGCCACCCACTCAGGTTCTTTTTCGGTAGGAACAGATGATGATATTAATATCTTGCGTGATGAAAGAGGAATCGCTTACATCAAAGCTTCCTCTCCGGAAGACCTCTACTTTGCCCAGGGTTATGTCCACGCCCAGGAAAGACTCTGGCAGATGGAGTTCAACCGGCGCGTTATTCAAGGTCGGCTCAGCGAAACCATCGGGGCAGACTTCCTGGAAACTGATACTTTTCTTCGCACAATAGGCATTTACCGTATTGCGGAACGCATTGTGGATAAAACCTCCCCCGAGGGTCGTGTCACCCTGCAGAGCTACGCAAGGGGCATTAACGCTTTCCTTGAAGATGCAAACCCGACCCCGGAAATGCTGCTGCTGGGGATGAGCCCTGAACCCTGGAACGAGGTCGATGCTGCAGGCATGCTGGCATTGATGGCCTACGACCTGGGCAGTAATTATATTGTTGAGTCAACACGCTTGGCCATCCGGGAAACACTACCCCAACAGCTTTACGCCGAAATATTGCCTCCTTTCGAAGACTGGAATACCCCGGCAATATACACTGAAGAGCAGGCAGCTCTTTCCGGTAATCCGCAGGGTCTACTGGAGCTGCTCGACACCGCCGACTTAAATGGCATTTCTGCTTATCTCCCCAGGTTGGGGAGTAACAGCTGGGTTTTAAGCCCCGCCCTTTACGATGGCAAATCGGCCCTTTTGGCCAATGACCCCCACCTCAGCATAGGGCTTCCCAGCATCTGGTATGAAATCTGTCTGGAATCGGAAGGCGAGATGCCGGTTTACGGCTGGTCTATCCCCGGGATGCCACTCGTGGTTATCGGCCACAACGAACGCATAGCCTGGGGCCTGACCAATATCGGAGACACCCAGGACCTCTTTTTAGAAGAACAGCATCCTGATGATCCTCATCGTTTCAGATATGAAGACGAGTGGTACACGGCCGATGTAATCGAGGAAGAGATTAAGATTAAGGGGCAGGATGAACCTGAACTGGTGGAAGTAATCATCACCCGCAACGGTCCCCTGATCTTAAAAGACCCCCCTATGAGCCTGCGCTGGACTGCATATGAGATCGAAACCAGCCCCTTCGATGCTGTTATCAACTTAAACAGGGCCCGCAACTGGGATCAGTTCCGCGAAGCCCTCTTAGGCTTTACCATACCGATGCAGAACATAGTATACGCCGATGTGGACGGTAATATCGGCTTCCGTACCGCTGGGCTGGCCCCGATCCGGAAAAAGGGCCTGGGTCTTGAACCTTCCCCCGGCTGGAGCGCAGATTACGGCTGGGACGGATTTATACCGATGGAAGAAATGCCGGAGCTCTTCAATCCACCCCAGGGCTATATTGCCAGCGCCAATCACCGGGTAGTTGACGAAAATTATCCATACATGATCGCGATTGACGATGCTACTCCCTACCGGATGGTCAGGATCACAAATCAATTAAGTTCAGGTGCTACTTTAACCCTTGAAGATATGAAAGCGATGCAGACCGACTGGTTCAACCCTCACGCCGCTGCCAGGTTACCCCGGTTGCTAAACCTCTTAAGCGGACATACCTCTGAACTCAATAACTTTGAAACAGCAGGGTTAGAGCTTCTTGAAAAATGGTCAGAAAACCCTGTAAGCTCACCAGAGGACACAGCGCCGGCAATTTACGCCAACTGGTACCTGAATTTTATGGAGGAAGTTTTTAAAGAGAAAATGGGTGAAGAGCTCTACCGCAGGTTTATATCCAATGCATACATTGCCTACAAGGCGCTGGACTACCAGTTGGAAAAAGAAGAGTCGGCCTGGTTTGACGACAGGCTAAATGAGCTTCTGCTGAATAGCTACCGGCGGACGATGAACGAGCTAACCGAACAGCTGGGTCCCGATTTGGACCAGTGGCAGTGGCAGGACTTCCAGTCTATATCTTTCGATCACATATTAGGCGAAGAAGACCTGCTAAAGCCATTTTTCAATCGGGGGCCCTACCCCTACGGGGGTGACAATGAGACAGTCGGGCGGGCCAACTACCTCCTAAACGATCCCTTCAACGTTACACTCGCTGCAGGTATGCGCTTCATCGCCATCATGAAACCCCAAATAGAAGCTTACGGAATTTATGCCGGCGGGCAGAGCGGGCACTTTATGAGCGATCATTATGATAATCAGCTTGATGCCTGGGTGGAGGGCCGCTATTACAAAAAGATCGGCAGCCGGGAAGAACTATTGGAACAGCAAGCCAAAACCCGGGAAATGATTCTTAAACCGTAAACCAAACTCACAGTTGAGATGTGATCTATTACCCTTGATATAACCAGGCGCAAAGAAACGGAAAAACAATTTGCAGAAAATAATAAAAATTTTCTGCAGAAACCAGAAGAACATTTAGCCTGAAAAAAGACTCCGGTTGGCCTATCATGCAGAGCATAATTGTTATTTTTTCTAATGCCTTGCATCTCATATAAAATCTTTCAACCAGGGGGATGGTAAATTTCTCAGGACCACGTCTGCCGCTGCTCCAATAAGGGCAAAAATAGTTCCTGCATAAACACTATCCAGGTTGGTGGCCAGAGACAAACCAAGAGCAGCCCCGACAGCTGAGATCATTATAGAAAGACAAATTAATAAGTTTACTTGACAAGCAATAAAAATAAGCGTAGTATTACATTTATATGATAGTAAGTTAATAGACATAATATTAATAGGGAGGAGCTGCCGTGCAGGGAAATAAATCACTTCTGGAAACGAAGTCTCCAAAACTGCCAGTTAAAAACCGTTCCTTTCGTGTTGACATCACCTCTCCCCACCTCTATACAAACCGGGGCGGGCTCACCGCCATGTGCCTCCTTTTCATTTAGCAACATCCATTTAATTACAGATTATCTAAAAACCTATAATTACTAGGAGGCAATTAATTATGACTCAGGGATTTTCTACCTTATCATTACATGCCGGCCAGCAGGCCGATCCATCAACCGGTTCTCGCGCTGTTCCGCTTTACCAGACCACGTCATATATTTTTGATTCAGTTGAACATGCTGCTGCCCTGTTCGGGCTTGAGCAGGCAGGCAACATTTATTCAAGGATCATGAACCCGACTGTAGATGTTTTAGAAAAACGTATCGCTGCACTTGAAAACGGAAGCGCCACCCTCGCGCTTTCATCCGGTCAGGCCGCCACCACCCTTGCTATTCTTAACCTGGCGAAGGCTGGACAAAACATTATCAGCAGCAGCCATCTCTATGGTGGCACCTACAACCTTTTTGCTTACACCCTGCCCCGCTTCGGAATATCAGTTCGTTTCGGCGACCCTACCGACCCATCCAGCTTTACATCAGCAGCTGATGATCAAACCCGGGCTTTCTTTTTAGAATCAATCGGTAATCCCAGGAACCGCCTGGCCCACATAAATAAAATAAGCGAAGCGGCACATGATCTTGGGGTACCACTCGTTGTAGATAATACCGTCACAACTCCATACCTCTTCAGGCCATTTGAGCATGGCGCCGACCTGGTTATTCATTCCCTGACTAAATTTATTGGCGGGCATGGCACCTCGATTGGGGGAGCTATTGTTGAAAAGGGAACCTTCAAATGGGACGGCGGCAAATTCCCCGGGTTTACTGACCCTGATCCCACTTATAACGGAATTCGCTACTGGGATGCATTTGGTAATTCCGGAGTTAACGGATCAGCCTTCATCACCCGGGCAAGGGTCCAATTACTGCGGGATCTCGGGCCTTGCCTGTCTCCTTTTAACGCCTTTCTCTTCCTGCAGGGGCTGGAAACCCTGCCCCTGCGCATGTCCAGGCACTGCGAGAACGCGCTTGCCGTAGCTAAATGGTTGGAGAAACACTCCGCTGTATCCTGGGTTAACTATCCCGGTCTCAAAAGCCATCCTGACTATAATCGCAGCCTGGAAAAACTGCCCCGGGGACAGGGTGCTATCCTGGGCTTTGGCATCAAAGGCGGGCTTGATGCAGGAGCCAGGTTAATCAATGCTGTTAAACTTATTTCACACCTGGCCAATATTGGCGATGCCAAAACTTTAATTATTCGTCCAGCATCGACCACGCATCAACAGCTTACGAAAGAAGAACAGTTACAAACCGGTGTTACCGAAGATTATGTTCGCCTATCAGTGGGGCTTGAAGAAGCGGATGATATAATTGCTGACCTGGAACAAGCCCTTAATATTAGCCAATTAACTCCCTCACAGGGAGGGAGACAGAAAAATGACAGACCCCCTTAACGTTTGTCTGGAGAAAAAAACAGGGATAGATCTTCCCGGTTCACCCTACTCTGTCGGTTGGACCAGACCGCAGCGAATCCTTCTGGTCGACAATGAAAATCCGCTGCCCCTTGACTGTGGAGCAACCCTTGCGCCTGTAACCGTGGAATATGAAACTTATGGCAAACTCTCCAGGGCCAGGGATAATGCAATCTTTATCTTGCATGCTCTCTCAGGCGATGCGCACGCCGCCGGTTGGGACGCCGACTGGGAAAAATACAACCGGCCCTGGCGTAAAGACCGACCAGGTTGGTGGGACTGCTCGATCGGGCCCGGAAAAGCTTTTGATACAAACCACTACTTTGTTGTTTGCGCCAATATTCTTGGCAGCTGTTACGGCACAACCGGACCATGGTCATTAAACCCACACACAGGCAAACCGTACGGACTTAGTTTTCCGGTGGTCACTGTCGACGACTGGGTTCGCCTGCAATTACGGCTTCAGGATTATCTCGGTATTGATAAATTACTGGCTATTGCGGGTGGTTCATTGGGCGGTCAGCAAGCCATGTCCTGGGTAATCAATTACCCCGAACGAGTTCAATCGGCAATTATCATTGCTGCTTCAGCACGCCTTGGCGCCCAGGGTCTGGCCTTTAACGCCGTTGGCAGACAGGCGATTTTAAATGATCCCTGTTTCCTTGACGGTAACTACTATGGCTCTGCTCCTCCTGCCGGCGGGCTTGAACTGGCCCGTATGCTTGGACATATTACTTACCTATCGGCTGATTCAATGGAAGGCAAATTCGGGCGTCGTTATCAGAATGGAACAAAGCCCTGCTTTCGGTTGAATAATGAATTTTCGGTAGAAAGTTACCTTGAGCACCAGGGGCGTTCGTTTGTTCAGCGTTTTGACGCCAACAGCTATCTTTACCTGACCAGAGCGATGGACTACTTTGACGCCTCTGCTTACGGTGGGGGAGAACTTGCAGCTGCCTTCGCTTCAATCGAAGCTGAAATGCTGCTAATATCCTATTCTTCTGACTGGCTATACCCGCCGGAGGCAACAAGAGCGGTTGCCAAGGCAATAATAGCCGGCGGCCGACCGGTATCCTACATTGAAATACCCTCTGCTTACGGGCACGATGCTTTCCTATTGGAAACTGATAAAAATACCCCCCTGATCGATTCTTTCCTAAAACGAGGTAACTACCAATGAAAAAAAGAAAACGCTGGGATCATGAGCTCATTTACAGTTTAATCGAACCGGCGTCAAAAGTACTCGACCTTGGTTGCGGCAGCGGGGATCTCCTGGCCAGACTGATCAATGAAAAACACGCGACAGGACAGGCAGTTGAACGAAACCCCGACCGGGTAGCTGAAGCTATTCGTAATGGAGTATCCGTTTACCAGAAGGATCTTGACCAGGGACTACCCGAATTTAAAGAACACTCTTTTGATTATGCCATTCTCGAAATGACCCTGCAGCAACTACAACGACCCCTGGATACACTGGAAGAAATGTTGAGAATCAGCAGGTTTTCGATCGTTACATTTCCAAACTTTAATTATCATGCGGTCCTTAACCGTTTGCTGCAAACAGGAAGAATGCCTGTTACTCCTGCACTACCATATAGGTGGCATAATACCCCGAATGTCCATCTTTTCACCCTCTACGACTTTCTCGATTGGACTGAAACAAGAGGAGTTAAGATAGCTGCCGGCTATGCCGCTGCCTCCGGAACAGGCTATAAACCGCTTGAACTGCCGGCTGATGGAACATCCGCTGAAGAGTTGGTCTTTTTAATCACTAGCGGCAGCTAGACGGCAGCGCTATCGCAGAAACCATATATGTTGCAAATCAGGCAGAAACATTAAAGCGAAAACTGATGATATCACCATCGGACACAGTGTAGTCCTTTCCTTCCAACCGGAACAAGCCGGCTTCGCGCACTTTAACAGAACTTCCAAGTTGCTGAAGGTGGTCATAGTGAAATACTTCGGCCCGGATAAAGCCGCGTTCTATGTCAGAATGAATTTTCCCGGCCGCCCGCCGGGCGCTTGCTCCATTGCGTACAGTCCAGGCCCGAACTTCATCTTCCCCAACGGTAAAAAACGAACTAAGGTTAAGCAGTTCATAAGCCATGCAAGCCAGCCGGCCCAGGCTCGACTCTTTAAGGCCCAGGTCTTCCATAAATTCATCCTGTTCTTCTGGCATAAGCTGGCTGATTTCCATTTCAGCGCGGGCACAGATCTCGACAACCGGCAGCCCTTTTTCGAAAGCATAAGCGTAGATTTTATCCCGATCGGGATAATCATCCCTGCGCAGTTGATCTTCATCAATATTGACAGCCAGGATAAGAGGCTTTTCACTTAAAAATATCTGCCCCTCAAGCAGCTCCTTCTCATCAGCTGTCAGCTCAAGGCTGCTTATAAAACGCTCTTCTTCAAGAGCCGAAAGCAACCTCTTAAAGAGCTCAATCTGCCTGGAACTATCTTTTTTACGTTTTGGCAAGTCTTCGAGGCGGGCAATACGTTTCTCGAGAGCATCAATATCGGCAAGGATAAGTTCAGTTGCGTAATCAGTCAAATCCGCATATGGTTTTGCTTTGCCGGTTACTGTATCTACTTCGGAAGAGCTAAAAACTCGCAATACCTGGACAAGGGCATCGGCAAGGCGTGCTTCATCAAGCAGGCGGGAAGCCCTGGCCCTGTTATCATCCATTTTAACCCCGGGAATATCTTTAAAAACTATCCTGGCGCAGGTGGTTTTTTTGGGCTGGTATAGAGCTGAAAGGAAGTCTATTCGAAAATCCGGCACCACTGCGCTGCCGGTAAAAACCCCTTCTGCTAAACCTTTTTTAACGGGCTGAAGGTTTCCGGTTAATAGATTAAACAAGGTTGTTTTGCCCGACAGGGGCATTCCTACAAGGCCGATCTGCATTTATCTTCATCTCCTGAGCTTTATTCACCAACCCTGTTATTTAACCATAGCGCGGCTATAATGTAAACAGCTGCAACAAAGCAACAATCTTCTCTCACAACATAAACTTTATAACACGTAAACTGCAGGCTGACTAAACTGGGAACAGAATTGGTTTTTATTTGCGCAGTGTTTGGGATAATAGCATATAATATGAACAGGAGGAGGGATAACATGAGCGTATTAAGATTTATCGGCAATATACTCTGGCTTATCTTCGGCGGCATAATCGGCGCCATATTTTGGACCATTGCCGGAGTGCTGGTCTGCCTAACGATTATCGGTATCCCCTTCGGACTGCAGTGCTTCAAAATTGCCGGTTTTGTTCTCTGGCCTTTTGGGTATTATGTTGAAGTAGGCAGCTTCGGAGCCGCAGGGTTGTTCGGGAACATCCTTTGGATCCTGCTCTTAGGATGGGAACTTTGTATTACTCATCTAACTATCGGCATCTTCCTCTGCATCACCATCATCGGGATTCCTTTTGGCCTGCAGCACTTCAAGCTTGCCATACTGGCTATCCTGCCTTTTGGCGCAAAAATTATCAGCTTAAAAAACCATGCACGTTCATCTACGCGATAAAGCGGCAAATATTTAAGAATCATAAAACAACAGTAAGGCAGTTAACCAGAAATATCACACTGGAAAGGATTATGGCTGAA
>SLHT01000261.1 GCA_007136055.1 Syntrophomonadaceae bacterium | reverse complement strand
CGGCTTTGAATCGGAACATACACGAGCCTGTTCGCCTTCAGATTATCAGTTACCTGGCGGTCGGAGGTAAAGAGGTTTCATTTACAGAGTTAAATGAAAAGCTGGGCTTGTCCGCAGGCAATCTTTCGATCCAGCTAAAAAGGCTGAATGAGGCGGGTTATGTATCTATTACCAAGTCTTTCAGGAACAACAGGCCGCTGACTTCTGTTTCCCTGACCATCACGGGCACGGAGGCGCTGAAGCAATACCTGCAGGAGTTGGGACTGATCATTGACCGCTTAAAAGACGCCGTTCCGCTACAGGAAAGGGATTGAAAATAAAGAACTTGATGCACCCGGCATGTTTTACCGTTGTATTTACACGATTGACTGTTGACTAAATATGGTTAGAGACGTAGTGCAAAATAAAGGCCAGGCAAAGGCTGGTGAATTAAAATGGCTGAATATGGAAAGACTCCGCAGAAGCAAAGCATACCCTGCATGGGCGGAAAGTACGCCGGAGAGTTGAAGAACAGTATGCCCCACGGGCAAGGCAGGATGGTGTTTTCGGATAACACCAGGTATGACGGGGAGTGGAAAGAAGGTAAGCCCCACGGCAGGGGCACTGTCTTTCATGCCGGCGGTGGTGTTTACAAGGGAGAGCTTTATAATGGCAGGCGGCACGGTTATGGTATTTACACAAACTCTGACGGCAAAATATTAAAGGGCCGGTGGAAAAACGGGCAGTTTATAGAACCTTTGGAAGATCGCCAGCAGGCTGAAGAGATTAAACCGCCCGCTATTGAGAGAGTAGCGGACAGGAGCAGGGAAATGCGCTTGCCGGCAATAAATGTTAAAGGTTTAAGTCACTGGTATGGAAAGCTGCAGGCTGTTAAAGAAGTCAGCTTTGAAGTCTATCCCGGTGAAATTCTCGGGTTTCTCGGCCCGAATGGGGCCGGAAAATCAACCACGATCAAAGTCTTAACCGGGCAGTTAGCCCTCAAGGGCGGTTCAGCACAGATCCTGGGGCAGGATATTGGCAAAGAAGACCCACATATGCAGTCGCAAATCGGGGTTACTTTTGAAGAAAAAAATCTATACCTTGAAATGACTGCTATTGAAAACCTTGACTTTTTTGCTTCTCTCTTCGGTATTCGTAACCCCGGATCGCTAAAAGCCCTGCAGCGCGTGGGGCTTGCAGATCGGGCCAGGGATCGCGTTTCCGAGTATTCAAAAGGAATGCGGCAGCGACTGATGATTGCCCGTGCTTTCATCAATAAGCCAAAAGTGTTATTTCTAGATGAGCCGACAGACGGCCTCGATCCGGTAACTGCCTCGGCAATCAGAAAAACAATCAAGGAAGAAGCAAACCGGGGTGCGGCGGTACTGCTGACTACCCATAATATGTTTGAAGCCGATGAACTCTCAGACCGGGTGGCCTTTATCAATGAAGGTGAGATTGTGGCTCTTGATACAGCTGAAAACTTGAAATTGAAATACGGCAAAAGATCTGTTCGGGTTCGGGTGCGTGACGGGGACGATGTGCGGGAAGAAAATCTTCCCCTGGACGGAGAGAAATCATCCGCCCGACTGAGCGAACTGGCCGCCTCTCCAGACCTGATGACAATTCATACTGAAGAAGCTACCCTGGAAGCAATCTTTATCCGGTTAACCGGCAGGGGGCTGGCAGGGTGAAAAAGACAGTCTCTAATAGAGGGCTTCTCCTGGCCATTTTAAAGAAAGATATTCGGGTTTACAGCCGCAATATGATCTACCTTTTTCTTACCGTGCTGAGCCTGGTCTTCTTTGTGGCCATTTTCTGGCTGGTGCCCGATACGATAGACGAAGATATTAACTTTGCCATTTCGCCTCCACTGAATGAGCTGTTAAGCGAAGGCAGGGAAACGCTGCAGGCCCAAGGTGTCCCCCCGCAGCTCTTAGAAGAATTTGACGAGATTGACTCCGCCTTTGAAGAAGAAGGGCTGGCCCTGGTAGAATTTGAAGATGAGGAACAATTAAAAAAAGCAGTCAGCGGGGAGCTGGAAGTCTACAGGACTGATCAGGGCCAATTTTTAACCCTTGATCCGAGTAGTGATCAAAAGGCTCCGGATAATACTACGAGGGTAAACCTCGATATCGGCATGTCCTTTCCGCTTTCTTTTTTAAGCGATGCAGTGCTTGGCGAAAAACCGGTAGTTACTGTTTATGCCGATGCCGCGGTGCCCGAAGAAATCAGGGGCGCCATGCAGGGTTTCATCCGTGAAATGGTTTACCAGCTGGCCGGGCACGAACTGCCCGTTGAACTGCCTGCCGGGGAAATGATCATTCTCGGGCAGGACCGGATGGGCGATCAAATTTCAATGCGGGACAGGATGAGACCGCTTATTGCCTTCTTTATCTTAATGATGGAAACATTTGCCCTCGCTTCGCTGATTTCAAATGAAGTTTTACAGCGTACAGTTACTGCCCTGATGGTCACACCGATGCGCGCCTGGCATTTCCTGTTGGCCAAGACCATCTTCGGCACCACCCTGGCCATGGGGCAGGCAGTGATAGTCCTTGCCTTTGTCGGAGCGTTTACTGCTGCCAACTGGCCGCTGCTTTTGGTAATAGTGCTGCTTGGTTCACTGCTTTTCACTGCAGTAGCCATGCTTGTCGGGTCCGCAGGGAAAGATTTTATCGGCCAGCTGATGTTCAGTTTTCTGTTTTTAATACCGCTCATGATTCCCTCTTTTGCAGTGCTTTTTCCCGGATCTGTAGCAGCATGGGTCAGGATGCTGCCCAGCTACCCCATTGTCAGGCTGCTCTATGATGTTACAATCCACGAAGCGCTCTGGTCTGATTCAGCAGAATATCTTGTTTATGCTGGTCTATGGACCCTGGTTCTCTACGGCGTTGGGCTACTTGTTTTAAAGAGGAAGGTGAATGCGTTGTGAATATAAAACGCGTATTAAGAATCCTGCTTAAAGATTTTTCAGTCGGGCCGCGGAAATCATTTTTTATCTGGGCGTTGCTCATGCCTTTTGCCTTAACACTTCTCTTTCAGTTTGCTTTCGGCTCGCTTTTTGAACCAAAACCGAGGATGGGAATTGTTGATCTGGGTGACTCAGCCGTGACGGCTGCAGTCCGGGACATGGAAGGCTTTGAAGTTACAATCTTTAAGGATGTGGAAGCTTTAACCGAAAAGGTTGAGGAACATGACCTTGATGCGGGGCTGGTGCTCACTGCTGGTTTTGATCAGGCAGTGCAGTCCGGAGAAAAACCGGTGCTCGAATTCTACCTCAGTGGAGAAAGCCTGGCCTCAAACAGGATTATCATTAGCGTAACAACCATCGAACTAATCCGGGACATCGAAGGCAGTGAAGTTCCCGTTGACATTGAAATGGTTTACTTCGGCGAAACCGGTTTGCCCATATCGATCAGGCTGGTTCCGGTAATTGTTTTCTATGCCCTGGTTATGGCCGGAATCTGGGTGCCAAGCTCGAGCCTTGTTGAGGAAAAAGAAAATGGAACGCTTACCGCGATGCTGGTTACAGCAGCCAGGACCAATGAAGTACTTGCTGCCAAATGGCTTCTCGGCTTCATTTTCGCAGTTTTTCTGGCATCTGTAACTTTGCTCTTAAACCAGGCTTTCGGGCCGCGCCCGTTTGAAGTAATGGTGGTGATCATGATCGCCGCTGCTCTTACCGCCATGCTCGGCCTGCTGATCGGCATATATTCGAAAACAGCAATCATGCTCTTTACACTGATCAAAAGCCTCGGCATATTCTTATTTATTCCCGTTGTGTTTTACATCTTTCCTGAATGGCCGCAGTGGATTGCCAAACTCTTCCCTCTCTACTGGATTATCAGTCCGATCTGGGAAGTGTCAGTGATGGGCGAACCCTTAAGCTCGGTCTGGCTTGAAATGCTGATTGCCGTGGCCATAACCCTGGCCCTGGTACCGTTCTTGCTTTTACTGAAAAAAAGGATCCTGGTTTAGTATATTTATTTTTTAAAAGGCCAAATAATCACAGCGAGGCAAAAACATGGATAGCTGGATCATTACCCATCATGACCGGCAGGTTTCGGGGATCTGACCGTAGTCTCGCATTGATAATGTGAGGGTCATCGGCTTTAGAATAGCCAAGCTGAAGCGCTGCATTTTCTATGGCGGATACTGTTTCATGAAGCAGCATCATTATGTCACGGCGCCCATAAGAAAAGAGCCTTTCTGAAGGAACATTGATCTTTATAAATAGGACATGGCTTGATTGCCGCATTATTTGTGCGCATAGTTTTCGTTTTAACCTTTGCCATGAATCTTTTCCGCCGTATTTATCTGCTCAGCACAATTAACCCTTAATCATGCTTTACAACAACCACACAGCAATTTTTTGCTTCCTGAACGACAGTATTGCTTACACTGCCCAGGAGTAATCTCTTTAAACCGCCATATCCCCTGCTGCCGATCACTATCATATCAAATCCTTCGTCGGAAGCAACGCTTACAATGGTTTGGGCGGGATGCCCGTCTTCTAAAATTATCCTTGCTTTAATATTTTTTTCTTCAAAAACCTGCAGGGCGGCGGATAGGAACTTTTTTCTTTCTTCTTTTCGCTCTTTCAGCATATTTCTGTATTTATTCATTTCATTTTCTGATGGAACGTACCCCTCTCCCCATGGTAATGCAGTGTAGATCTGCTCTTCTTCATCGACATGGATGATTGTAACCTCATCGAAATTAGAACCCTCGGCAATTAGGGCGGCTTTTTCTACAGCAAATCGGCTGTGTTCCGAACCGTCTGTGCAAACTAAAATCTTCACGAAAATATCTCCCTTAATTTTAATACTGCTACAATTAACAACTTTCATGATAATTATACCATAAAGACGCCGCATGCTTGCAGGAAAGCCGCTCATTGGTATTGATGTTAAATTAAATCTGTTTTTATAGCCTTTCAACTGCCTGTTTATAATGTTTTTTATACTGTAGAGGATGTCATCCCTGCCTGTCGAACTTTCTGTTTAGAGCAGGTATGCTTATCGCCAGGTAAAGGGGTTGGTAAAGATGGGTGAAAAGGATATTTACCGGCATGATGTCATCGTCATCGGAGGGGGCCTGGCCGGACTCAGGGCTGCTGTAGAAGCCTGTGACTGCGGTGCAGATACAGCCGTGGTATCCAAAGTATATCCCCTGCGTTCTCACTCGGTTGCCGCCCAGGGAGGGATCAATGCAGCGCTGGGCAACTCCCCCGCAGCAAAAGATGATACCTGGGAGAAGCATGCTTTCGATACCATCAAGGGATCGGTTTACCTGGCTGACCAGGATGCGGTAGAGGTGCTCTGCAGGGAAGCGCCTGAAACAGTTTTGGAACTCGAACACTGGGGTACCGTATTTTCTAGAAATAAGGAAGGCAGGATAGCTCAGAGGCCTTTTGGGGGAGCCGGTGTGCCCAGAACCTGTTATGCTGCCGACAGAACCGGGCATAATCTTTTGAACACCCTTTTTGAGCAGGCCAATTCAAGGGGCATTAAGTTTTATAATGAGTATTTCGTGACCTCGCTGGTTGTAGATGAAGAGATCTGCCGGGGCTGTATCACGTTAGATCTCCAGTCCGGAAAAGTGTACGGATTTGCCTCCAATTCATTAATCCTGGCTACCGGCGGGTACGGGATGATTTATGATCATTCTACCAATTCCCTTATCAATACTGCCGACGGCATGGCGCTGGCCTGTAATGCCGGAGCGCAGCTGAAAGATATGGAGTTTGTCCAGTTTCATCCCACAACGCTTTACGGTTCAAATATCCTGATCAGTGAAGGCGCCAGGGGCGAGGGAGCATACCTGGTTAATTCAGAGGGCGACCGGTTTATGGCCAGGTTCGCCCCACAGGCAAATGAACTTGCGCCCAGGGATATAGTCGCGCGCTCGATAATGAAAGAAATAGAAGCAGGACTCGGTTTTGACGGCGGATATGTTCATCTGGATCTCCGGCATCTGGGGGCTGAAAAAATCAAGGAACGCTTGCCGGGTATCCGGCAAATAGCCATGGACTTTGCGGACCTGGATCCTGTAGAAGTTCCCATACCTGTACAGCCGGGACAACATTATTCTATGGGAGGCATTGATGTCGGCATAGATGGCGAAACCGGTGTAAAGGGCCTTTATGCAGTGGGTGAGTGTGCCTGTATTTCCGTTCATGGCGCAAACCGGCTGGGGGGCAATTCACTTTTAGATACGCTGGTGTTCGGTAAAAAAGTAGGCAAAAAGGCTTGCAATGAACGTAATGGCGAACATGTTTCTGCTGTTAAAGATGTTATGTCCCGGGAAATAAACAGGCTTCAAGGCTTATTAAACAATAAAGGGGAAGGCTTTGCCACCCTGATGAGTGAAATGAAAAAAACAATGTTTGATAGGTTTGGTATTTTCAGAGATGAAGATAGTATGAATGAAGGATTGCGCAGCTTAAATGATCTGGGAAAGAGGTATAAGCAGATTGTCGTAAAAGGCAGCGGAAAGGTCTTTAATCAATCTTTGGTCAGGGTTCTGGAGCTGGGTTATATGCTCGATATTGCGGAGGTGGTGGCTGTATCGGCTATCGAGAGAAAAGAAAGCAGGGGGTCCCATTTCAGAACGGATTTCCCGGACCGCAGCGATGATCAGTATCTTAAACATACGCTAATAAAAACAGATAAGGGACAGAAGCGATCGATTGATTTTTCTCCTGTGAAGTTAGGTTTGTTTCCCGTAAAGGGGGATGGCTATTAATGATCGTACGCATTCACAGAGATAAAGGCGAAAGATATGATGATTATAATGTTGAAATTTCAGATGGGATGACAGTGTTGGAACTGCTCTTCCGGATCCAGGAAAATATTGACCAAACCCTGGCTTTTCGTTATTCCTGCCGCGGTGCGATTTGTGGAAGCTGTGCCGTCCTGGCCAACGGAAGGCCGGTACTTGCCTGTAAGACACCGTTATCGAGGGTTACTGATCTGAAAAATGGCGGCTACGTTTCTCTGCCCTCTAAAACAGAGCTGCCCGCTGGGGGGATTCTTTTAGAACCGGCCCCAAAACTGCCTGTAATCAGAGATTTAATTGTCGATTGGGAACCATTTTTTGGAGAGTACCGAAAACTGGTACCGGTATTGAAAGAAAATAATAATCATCCTGAAAAAGAACACCTGGTGGGAAAAGATGAAAGCAGAGAACTGGAAAAATATACAAATTGTATATTGTGCGCCCTGTGCTGGAGCGTATGCCCGGTAGTAAACGAGGTGAACGGTTATCCCGGCCCGGCTGCCCTGGCAAAACTGTTCCGGTTTTATCTCGATCCAAGAGAACCGAACGGCATAAAAAGGTTATCACTTGCTGATAATGAGGCCGGTTGGTGGGCATGCGATTTTTACACTAATTGTAGGAAAGTCTGCCCAAAGGGTGTTCCCCCGAATGCAGCGATCGGCAGAGCAAGAAAACTCCTGAAAAATGAGGAGGTAGGGAAATGAGGATAGAAAGAGACACTCTCGGTGCAATAGAAGTGCCGGAGAACGCTTACTATGGAGCACAGACCCGAAGGGCTTTCAATAATTTTAAAGCCAGCGGAAAAACCTTTCCGACTGATTTTATTGAGGCCTACCTGTTGTTAAAAAAAGCCTGTGCCAGGGCAAACGCCGAGTGCGGAAAGCTCGAAGAAGGCAAAAAAGATATCATAGTTGAATCCTGTGAACGCGCAGAAAGGTTGACGGATCAGTTTATAGTTGATGTTTTTCAAGCGGGAGCAGGCACTTCTTTCAACATGAATGTCAATGAAGTGGTGGCCAACCTGGCGGCGGAAATACTCGGAAAGAAAAAAGGAGATTACAGCCTCATTCATCCCAATGACCATGTTAACATGTCTCAGTCGACCAATGATACCTTTCCGACCGCATCACATATAGCCGTGATCTGGAAAGCTGAGCTGCTCTTGAAAATATTGCATGACCTGGCGGAAACATTTAAAGCTAAGAGCGGAGAATTTTCTGAAGTGGTCAAATCCGGGAGAACGCACCTGATGGATGCGACCCCTGTAACGGCAGGCGATGAGTTCGGCGCTTACGCCTCTTCTCTGGAACGTTGTGCAGGCTTACTTAAGGAAGGAAGAGATATCCTGCTGGAGGTGCCCCTGGGCTCAACTGCTACCGGCAGCGGCGATAATGCGCCTGAAGGGTTTAAAGAGCTGGTGTTAGATTACCTTTCAGAACTTACAGTCCTGCCGCTGCGAAAACCCGCTGACCCTTTTGAGGCTTTACAGAGCAGGTTCGGGCTTTCTGTTTTCTCAGGTTATCTGAACGTGCTGGCCAGGGAACTGAACCGGATCGCTAACGATTTAAGGCTGCTTAATTCAGGACCGACCACAGGGCTTGCAGAAATAATTCTTCCTGCCGTGCAGCCCGGTTCGTCGATCATGCCCGGTAAAGTTAACCCTGTTATGGCAGAATGTCTGAACATGCTCTGCTTCAAAATAATCGGCAACCATACAACTGTTTCTGAAGCTTCACAGGCTGGTCAACTGGAGCTGAATGTTATGACCCCTGTTATGACCTCCAGTATCCTGGAGTCGCTGGAATTACTGATCAACTATCTGCCGGATTTTCAAAAGCTGTGTGTTGAAGGTATAGGTGTGAATAAAAAGAGATGCAGGGAACTGCTCTTATCAAACCCCTCACTGGCCACTTTGTTATCAACCGAGATAGGATATGACAGGGCAGCAAAACTGGCCCGGGAATCTTTGGAAAAAGGAATACCTGTCCCTGAACTGGCTGCTGAAAAGGGGCTGATTACAAAAGAGAAAGCGGCAGAGATATTTAAAAATGTGTATGGAAAAGAATCTTAATTAAAGATGCTCCTCCATAATTTCTTTTATAGCCAGCGGATTTAGTTCCTCTTCCACCAGGGGCCGGTCTAATGAACCGAGCAAAGCCTCCCGGAACCCCGGGCGTTTTGCCCTGTCATCGTAAAATATACCGGTAGGT
>SLHT01000251.1 GCA_007136055.1 Syntrophomonadaceae bacterium | reverse complement strand
CCCGCCACGTTTTGCGCAATTCACTTTTACCAACGGTTACTGTTGTGGCAATGGGGATTGGGTGGCTTTTGGGCGGTTTGATTGTAACCGAAGCGGTTTATGGTTACCCCGGTCTGGGCAGATTATTGGTTTACGGTATTCAGCGCCAGGATTTGCCGATTATCCAGGCCGGTTCGATGATCATCGTCGGAGTTTACAGCCTTTCTAATCTTGCTGCTGATATTCTTTACGGGTTGCTTAACCCGAGAATTCGGGTTGGGGAGTAAATTGTCGTTGTCGTAGGGAATACGAATTATTATAGAGATGAAAGAGATGGATATGTGTATGTACAGTGTTGTTAATAAAACTAAGAATAATGGTCGTTATTTCGATTCAGGTCTTGTAAAGAGAGGAGCAGATCGTTATGACAATAAAGCCCTCGAAGGAATATTTCGCTGGTTAACCTCTTACGTAGCTTTACCCGATATAGTAGACGGACTAATAAATCTGGCTCGGAATACTGAAGATTTTACTTTCATGCGCCGGTCAATAAACCTCATCAAATAAGATTGCAGCAATATAATAATGGAGGTTAGTAATATGTCGTTTTCTGTACAGGCCATGCCCCGGATTCAGTTATTTAAAAACGAACAGTGCGAAGCAGTTCACCATGCCACCTTGGATATTTTGAGGCGTACAGGTGCCCGGGTTTACCATCTGGAGGCCTTGCGTCTCCTGCAGGAGGCAGGCTGCCTGGTTAGTGATGAAACCCTGGTTCGCTTTCCATCCTCCTTGGTTGAATGGGCCTTACAACAATCGCCTTCAACAATTGCTCTCTGTAAGAGGGGTGACAACAGGGCGGCATTAAAGCTGGAAGCAATGAATGTTGCTTTCGGGACAGGTTCTGATTGCAGAAACTATCTCGACCCCCGTTCTGGAGATTACCGTCTTTTTACCACGGCTGATATCGTAGATTGTATCCGTCTTGTTGATGCCTGCTCGGATCTCGATTTTTGTATGTCTATGGGTATTCCATCAGATGTAGATAGAATGAAACCTTATCGTTACCAGTTTTCCCTGCTCATTCAAAACACATCGAAGCCGATTGTTTTTGTAGCCGATGACCGGGCTGATTGTGAATCGATTGTGGCTATGGCCGCAGCTGCAGCCGGTGGTTTGGCTGAATTGAGGATAAATCCTTCAATTCTATGCTACAGCCAGGTCACTACTCCACTGGTTCATAACCGGGACTCAACAGACAAGCTGCTTTACCTTGCAGAGTTGGGAATTCCTTTGGTCCACCAGCCTTCTCCGATGATGGGTGGTACTGCTCCGATGAGTCTGGCCGGTGCCCTGGCTATCGGTAATGCCGAGATGCTCTCTGGAATGGTTATTCATCAGCTTAAGCGGCAGGGAGCTCCTTTCCTCTATGGTGGAGGACAGCACCATATGGATATGCATACAACAATCAGTTCCTATGGTGCCCCCGAGTTTGATCTTGAAAGAGTTGCCGTTGCTGGAATGGCCCGTTATTATAACCTGCCAAGCTGGGGATATGCCGGTTGCAGCGATAGTTGTATCTTTGACGAACAGGCAGCAGCCGATGCCACGACTTCAATTATGACTGCAATATTGAGCGGTCAGAACCTGGTTCATGATATTGGCTACATGGAAGCTGGGTTAACTATTTCACCCGAGATGATTTTATTTGGTAATGAAATAATCGGGCGGATGAAAGCTTTCTCCAGGGGGATTTTCCTTGATCCCGAATCATTTGCTCTCGATCTGATTGATGAAGTGGGGCCGGGAGGAACTTTTCTGACCAGCGATCACACTTTCCGCCATTTCCGGGATTTTTGGCAGCCGAACTTTTTCAATCGCCGTCGTAGGGGCGAGTGGGATGCTGAAGGTGGTAAGCGGATGAGTGATCGGCTTAGGGAAGAAGTAATCACAATAATGGATACACATCAACCAGAGGAGATTGCTGATTCCCTGCGTGATGAGATTGCCTACATTATGGCTCAACCGGAGTCGTTCGAAAAATGAGCCTGATCTTTACCCGAAGAAATCGCTTCCATCCTTGCTAATTCAGAACTGCTAAAGCAAGGCCAATAAAGAGGAGGTCGCCGATCACTCTCAAGTTGAGAGATTATGGAAAAACGCATGTTTGAAGGTGCTGAAGGAAAATTAAAGCGGCAGCATCGATAGCGAAATAACTCTTTTTAAATCAGCTGGGGTTGCTGTACAGGATCTTTCAGTATCGGATTATATCTACAAAAAAGCTCTTAATCTCGGAGCCGGTGTTTCAATAAAACTGGGCGGTTAAAATTTGCTTGAACTATAAAATGCAGCTGGTTTAAATCAATAAAGATAAGTTTGCCTGGAAAGGAAGTAATCACTTTGCCGAAAGATTTGGAAACTCTTACCAGAGAAAAGAAAGTTGAAACAGACTTTCAATCCTCAGAAGTATGGGCTAAGGTTGCAGGAAAAGCCGTTTATGGTATTGATCTGATTTTGCCCGGTATGCTATACGGTAAGATTTTACGCAGTCCGCACCCCCATGCCCGGATCAAAAGTATCGATACCAGCGCTGCAGAATCAATTTCGGGTGTCCGGACAGTTATAACAGCAGAAAACTTTAGCTGTAAACCATACGGGATCGTAGTTGATGATGAACTGCCGCTTGCTTGTGGTCGCGTTCGCTACATAGGGGATGAGGTTGCAGCTGTAGCTGCCGTAGATTGGAAAACGGCTGAAGAAGCTGCCAAAGCTATTAAAGTTGAATATGAGGTGCTGCCTTCTGTTTTTAAGCCTGAAGAAGCTTTAGCGGAAGGTTCCCCGCAGCTTCATGAAGATTTCCCGGGAAATGTAGCCTGGCAAAGAGATCTCGAAAGAGGAGATGCCGATGCCGCTTTCGGAGATGCAGATCTGGTTGTAGAAAGCGCTTTCAGTATTCCGGCTATTCATGCTGCCTACCTGGAACCGATTGCCTGCGTGGCTGTTAATGATAATTATACCGGCCTAACCCTGCATACTGCCCTGCAATCTCCGGATAGTGTCAGGACCATCGTTGCCAAAGTTTTAGAAATGCCGCTTTCCAGGGTTCGGGTGGTCGGCCCGGTCATGGGCGGTGGTTTTGGTGGTAAAGTTTATGGCAATCTGAATTTATATATCATATCTTCCATGTTGGCTATAAAAACCGGAAGCCCCGTTAAAATGCTGCTAACCCGTGAAGAAGAATTTATTGCCGGACGCCCGATGATTGCCGCGGAAATCAAATTGAAAATGGCCCTGTGCCGGGACGGCACAATTTTAGCCCGTGAATCGGATATTATTACCGACAATGGTGCCTACAGCGCCCAGGCGCCGTGGGTGTCAAAAACTATTTCCGAACGCAATGACTCTGTTTACCGCATTCCGAATATCAAGACCAGGGTCAGGCTGGTCTACACTAATAAAGTGCCAACAGGCCAGTATCGTTCTTACGGTAACCAGGCGGCAAATTTTGCTACGGAATCGCTAATAGATATGGCTGCAAAAAAACTAGGTATCGATCCTCTCCAATTGCGTCTTTTAAACTGCACTCGTAAAGGGGATTTAACCGTTCACGGTTTGCAGATTAAAAGCTGTGCCCTGGCCGATTGCCTGCAGGCGGCTGCGGATGAAATTGGCTGGGAGAAAAAAATAAGAGGTCGGGGTTATGGGCTGAGTGCAGCTATACATGCTAATGGCAGTATCGTATTTGACAAAAACTTTCGCGGTGCCTCGGCTCTGGCCCGCCTTGAACTTGACGGCAGGGTAACAATATTTACAGGTGAGCAGGATTACGGGCAGGGTGCCCATACCGCTTTTACCATTATAGCCGCAAGGGCTTTGGGCCTCCCTCCAGGTTTAGTTACAATCCAGTCCCGGGATACCCTTATAAGCCCATTTTCGCTGGGTGCTTTGGCAATGCGTCAAACGACTATCGGAGGCAGGGCTGTGCAGCTGGCGGCAGAGAAACTGCGCGAAAAAATTGAAATAACTGCTGTTGAAGCAGGCAGTGAATCAACGGGATTAAGAGAAGGAGCAGTAAATGGTTCAAGCGCCAACCTGATAGATTTAGCTGCCCTCGCCAGGTATTATCATGGGAAAACAAGCGGTCTAAACCTAGTTGGTGAAGGTAAGTATGTTCCCGAAGAAAGCGACTATGATGAAAGCGGCTACGGGAACATTTCAGTAACCTACTCTTTTGCCGCTCATGCAGCAGAAGTGGAAATAGATAGAACGACAGGGGAGCTGACTTTGCACCGCATAGTTGCAGTACACGATTCCGGCCGTATTATCAACCTGCTTTCAGCTATTGGCCAGGTATACGGTGGAGTAACCCAGGGTCTTGGAATGAGTTGTTATGAAGGCTATCTTTTTGAAGCTGGCAGAGTAGCAAATTCCACTTTTGCTGACTATAAAATTCCCACTTCCCTTGATGTTCCTGTTATAGATTACCAGTTTGTTGAAAGAGGTGATCCCGAGGGGCCGTATGGTTCGAAAGGATTGGGAGAAATAGTAATGGTTCCGGTTTTAGGGGCGATAGCGAATGCCGTTGCCGACGCTGCCGGAGACTGGGTAACCGATCTGCCAATTACCGCAGAAAAAATATACCAACTTATGGCAGGATGGGAGTGCGAATAATGAGCTATTTAAAAGCTTTAAATCTAAGGCAGGCAGTTGCCCTGTTACGCGGTAACCCTGGCAGGATAAGGGTAGTAGCCGGGGCTACTGATCTTTCCTTACAGGAAATGCCTCAAGTAGCTCTTGATATAACAGCGCTTCCGGAAACAACAGGTTTGGAAACGGCGGATGGTTTTTTTTCGCTGGGTGCTGCTTTAACACATTCAGAAATAGCGAATTCACACCCTGTCAGGCATAAAGCGACTGCTCTTACAGAGGCATGTGCGAGTATCGGTTCACCGCAGATCAGGAATGTTGGCACCCTGGGCGGTAATGTGATAAATGCTGCACCGGCGGCTGATGCAGCGGTTGCGCTTGTAGCTCTCGGAGCGGGGGCGGTCATGATTAATCTCGAAGGGAAGACCAGGGAAGAGGCGGTTGAAGATCTATATGCCGGCTTTAACCAAACAATAATTGATAGCGGTTCAGAAATAATGCTTAAACTGGTTATTCGTCCCTGCGCAGCCAACGAAGGGTCATCATTTGAGCGGTTTGCTTCCCGCAAAGCGCTTGCCCTGCCAATGGTTAATGGAGCAGCAAGAGTAGAGGTTGTCGATGGGTTTTTCCGGTCTGTCCGTCTGGTTCTTGCACCGATCAACCCTGCCCCGACACGCCTTTTAAATTTAGAAGAAAAACTTCAGGGGGCTCCTGTAACTGAGGAGACATACAAAAAAATAGAAACTGAAGCAGCTGCAGAAGTAGAAGTACGCGCCAGCCTGCTTCGCTGTACAGCACAATACAGAAGCCATTTAATTGGTGTCCTGGCAGCCCGGGTTGTCAGAAAGGCTGCAGAACGTGCTTTAGAAAGAAAGTGAGGCGCTGCATGATGGATAATCAGGAAGTAGTTTTTACTTTAAACGAAGAATTGGTCCGGGTTTATGCTGATCCTGCCGAAAGCCTACTTACTGTTTTGCGGGATAAACTTGGCCTATTTGGCACAAAAGTCGGGTGCGGCAGAGGTGAATGTGGAGCCTGTACCGTACTTCTGGATGATCAACCGGTTAATTCCTGCCTTATTCCTTTTGGAAAAGTTGAGGGGCGCCGGATCGAAACAATAGAGAATCTGTCACGGGGAGAAGAATATCATCCGATTCAGAAAGCATTTGTGGAAAAAGGTGCAGTACAGTGCGGTTTTTGCAGCCCGGGTATGATCATGTCTGCCCATGCTCTACTTAAAACGAACCCGCAGCCTTCTCTGCAAGAAATCAAAACAGCAATATCAGGCAATCTTTGCCGCTGTACTGGTTATAAGCAGATCGAAGAAGCAATTGCGTCAGCAGCTGAAAAGAAAAGCAGGAGGTAATCATAGGATGCATGTAAACAAAGCAGCCCAGAGCACAATAGGACTAAATGTTATGACCGATGATCAGCTCGAGCGCATTCACAATGGCACTTTGGAGATTCTTGCCAATACAGGTGTTAAAGTATTTGAACAGGAAGCGCTCGAACTCTTACAGGGCGGCGGCGCGCGGGTTGAAGGTAATCTGGTCAAGTTACCCGCCTGGATGGTTCAGAATGCCCTGCAAAGTGCACCAAAAATTATAATACTCCATGCCCGTGATAACTCGGGTACTATGGTCCTGGAGAAAGGCCGTATTTATTACGGGGCCGGGTCGGAAGTTCCTTTTACCATCGACCTTGAGAACGGTCGGCGTCGGAAGGTAATAAAAACCGATGTGCGGAATTCCTCAAGGCTAATTGATGCTCTTGAGTATATTGACTTTGCAATGTCACTTGGTCTTATTTCTGATGTTCCCGTCAATTATTCAGACCTTCATCAGTTTGAAGCGATGTTGTTAAACACGGTAAAGCCAATTCTTTTTACCTGTTATAACAGGAAAAATCTTGAAGTTATTATTGAAATGGCTGCACTGACAGCAGGAAGCAGGGAAAAGTTAAAAGATAAACCTAGTATTGCGCTCTATGCTGAGCCAACTTCACCGCTTGTTCACTCACGCGAAGCCCTGGAAAAACTTATAACATGTGCCGAAGAAAGAATTCCCCTCATCTACGCTACAACACCAATGCTAGGAGCTACAGGTCCCGTAACAGTGGGCGGATCAGTAGTCCTGGCCAATGCCGAAATTCTGTCAGGCTTGGTAATCCACCAATTGATAGCTAAAGGAGCGCCTTTTATTCATGGAGGCGGTATCCCCCCCATGCACATGGGCACTTCAATATGTTCTTACGGGGGACCGGAACGTGACCGCGGCTGCATTGCCCTGGTCAGACTTTCTCAGTATTACGGGCTGCCTTCGTTTACTACTGCAGGGTGTACCGATGCCCATACATTTGACCAGCAGGCCGGGATGGAAGCCGGTTTTAACCTTGCTGTGGCCGGCCTGGCCGGCGGCAACCTGATTCATAACCTCGGTTATATGGGGATTGGTATGATTTCCTGCCTTGAACATCTCTTGCTTTGCAACGAAGCGGTAGGTGCAGTAAAAAACCTGCTGCGCGGGATAGATGTAAGTGAAGAACATCTTGCTCTCGAACAAATTGAAAAAGTTGGCCCCGGCGGCCACTACCTGGCTGAAGAACATACCATAAAGCACTTTCGTAATGAACTCTATTTCCCGGAAACATTGAACCGCAAAAATTATGACGCCTGGGTATTGGATGGTAGTAAAAGCTATGTTGAAGCTGCAAATGAGAGAGTAAAAAAAATCTTGAAAAATCACAATCCTGTTTCTCTGTCCGATGAAATTGCCAGCGATATTAGCAGCGCTGTATCTCGTTTTGCCAGAGAAAAATAGGTTAGTTTATCAATTGTTTAGGAGGCAACAGTTTTGATCAACAACTATTTCTTGAAGCGTATGGGTTTGCTCAATCTGACAACCGATCAAATGGATCAACTGCATCTGGCCACGCTTGATATCCTTGAACGTGTTGGGGTTAAAATTTGCGAACCGGAAGCATTATCATTGCTGCGCGATGCAGGCGCCAGGGTAACAGATGACCTGGTAAAGATTCCTCCCTGGCTGATCCAACAGGCTCTCCAGACAGCGCCCTGTAAAATTGCCATCTATGATCGCAATGGTAACAGGTCAATGAATCTGGAAAAGGGAAAGATTTATTACGGAACCGGTTCTGATACCCCATATATTATCGATATTGAAACAGGTCAAAGGAGGCGGGCTGTTAAACAGGACACTATTAATGCCACCATAATAACCGATGCCCTGGAAAATATAGATTTTGTAATGTCCATGGCCCGTGCTTCAGATGTTTCGGAAGTTAGATCTGATCGCCATCATTTTGAAGCAATGACTCTCAATTCAACTAAACCTATTATTTTCGATTCACATGACAGGCAGGGGCTTCTCGATATAATTGAGATGGGTGCCCTGGTAAAGGGAAGCAAAAAAGAACTTATCGAAAAACCTTATATCATCCACTATTCAGAGCCCACATCACCTCTTGTTCATTCAAAAGCGGGCCTGGAAAAACTCTTAGAAGCTGCAGAAAACTGGATCCCGCTTGTATATGCACCGGCAGTGATGTGTGGTGCAACTGGCCCTGTTACCACTGCAGGCGCTCTTGTCGTGGCGAATGCAGAAATCCTGTCGGGGCTGGTAATCCACCAGCTAAAATCAAAGGGGGCGCCGTTTATCTATGGCGGAGGTACTCCTCCCCTAAATATGATTACTACCGTTTGTTCTTACGGTGATCCACAGTTAACGCTCGGGAGTGTATCTCTTGTCCAGTTGTCACATTTTTACAACTTGCCATCCTTTACGATTGCAGGATGTACTGATGCCCAGTCCTTTGATCAGCAGGCTTCGATGGAAGCAGGTTTTAACCTGCTTATGTCAGCCCTGTCAGGTGGAAACCTGATCCACGATCTTGGTTATATCGGTGCAGGTTTGATAGGCAGTCTTGAATATCTTGTCTTATGCAACGAGGGTGTGGGGGCCGTTAAGTTTATGACCAGGGGTTTAGAAATTACTCCGGACATGCTGGCTCTTGATGTGATTGAAAAAGTTGGCCCGGGAGGTCATTTCCTGACCGAACAGCATACACTCGATCATTTTCGCAACCAGATGCACTTTACAAGACTCTTTAATCGTAATAATTATGACAACTGGCAGGCGGCCGGGTCTAAAACTTTTGGCGAAAGTGCTAATGCCCTGCTTAAAGAAATTTTGCAATGGCATGAAGTTCCGCCCCTGGCCCCTGAAGTAGAGCAGGCAGTTAAAGATCTATCTTCCGGCAAGATTGATCGCAGAGAATTGGCCTGATCAGGAATTTATTGTTATAATAACAGGTGCTGGATTCCAGTTTCAAAATTAGAAAAGAAAACAAGGAGAAAAAGAGAAAAATGCTTAAAGAGTTATCTGTTGAAGAATTTATTAGAGAAGTGGCTTCATCGTCACCTGCACCGGGTG
>SLHT01000068.1 GCA_007136055.1 Syntrophomonadaceae bacterium | reverse complement strand
TTATTTTTTTCGATTAAGATCCCTTCACCTATTCATGAACCTACGCCTGGGCGAGGACTGCTTCGCGCAGGGCGGCCAGTTTTTCGCCGGCTTCGACAGCGGTCGGAGCGGTTACCGAGAGGTAGAACTTTACCTTTGGCTCGGTGCCCGAAGGGCGCACGGCAAACCAGGAGCCATCAGCCAGGTTGTAGCGGAGGCCTTCTGATCGGGGCAGGTTCAGATCGAATTCTTTGCCGCTGAGTAAA
The DNA here is from genome assembly GCA_007136055.1 of Syntrophomonadaceae bacterium. Taxonomy (GTDB): domain Bacteria; phylum Bacillota; class Dethiobacteria; order DTU022; family DTU022; genus T3SED10-7. Next base: position 8,884 of record SLHT01000068.1, on the reverse strand, counting down.
TCCCGGCCCTTGCGCTGTTCGTAGTCCCTTTTCTCCACTACTTTCTGCCCTGCAAAATGATCAGGCAGTTTATGGTACGCGGCCACATGGCGGCCGGCATCGGATATATCTTTCAATTCAACAGTCAAGAGATCTTCACGGTGGTAATCGTGGCGCTTTTGCATTTCCTCTAAAACCTGCAGGAGGTCCTTACCCTGCTCCTTATAGTAGGCCGTCATCTCGGTTATTAAAAAAGAAGCGATATTTGCATCTTTATCGCGGACAAAGGTGCCTGTAAGGAAGCCACAGCTTTCTTCGTATCCGAATACAAAGTGAGGCGAGCCTTCGGCCTCAAATTCCTTTAATTTTTCACCGATAAACTTAAAACCGGTCAGGGTTTCTAAAGTCTGCAGGCCGTATGAATCGGCTACTTTTTGACCCAGGTCACCGGTGACTACAGTTTTTACAAGGACGGGTTTATAGGGCAGGATCCCTTTTTCCAGCCTGAGGCTGCAGATATACTCGACCAGCAGGGCTCCTACCTGGTTGCCGCTTAAAATAATGTATTCTCCAGCTTGATCACGTATGGAAGTACCGACCCGATCACCATCGGGATCGGTAGCCAGGACCAGATCGGCATCAAGGCGGCGGGCTTTTTCGAGGGCCATATCCAGGGCTGCCGGGTCTTCCGGATTGGGTACGCGCAGGGTGCTAAAATCGGGATCCGCCTCCATCTGCTCTTCAACCAGGCTCAGCTCAACAGCTCCCGATTGGGTTAAAAGGTTGGGTATATAAACTGCACCTGTTCCGTGTAAAGGCGTAAAGACAACTTTCAGGGTGGTTCCTGGTGCGCTTAAGGAAAGGGCGCTGACCTGTTCCAGGTAACTCTGATCCATGGCCGGATCGATAATACCTACCAGGCCGCACTGGTTTGCTTCGGCGCGGGCGATTGTTTTGACGTCATCGAAGATATCAACCCCTTTAATCGCTTCGATTATGTCGTCGACCAGCGGGCTGACTGCCTGTCCGCCATCGGGACCGTATATTTTATAGCCGTTATATTCGGCCGGATTATGACTGGCGGTAATCACTATTCCGGCGGCACAACCGAGTTCTCGTGTCGTATAAGATAGCATCGGGGTGGGCCGGATATCATTAAAAAGCAGGGCCTTGATGCCGTTGGCGGCAAGGACAAGGGCTGCCGCTTCGGCAAATTCACGGGAGTTCAGGCGGGTATCGTAAGCGATGGCGACCTGTTTTGAACCATCCGCTCTTTGGTCCGCTTCGGCAGTCAGCCCGCTGTTCAGGTAATCGGCCAACCCCTGTGTAGCGCGGCTGATCGTGTAACAGTTAATCCGGTTCAGGCCGGGACCGATCAGACCACGCATCCCTCCTGTCCCGAAAACAAGTTCCCGGCCAAAATGGCTTTCGATGGCCTCGGAATCGTTTTCCATGGCCAGGAGCTGTTTCTTCAGTTCCGGCTCGAGGCTAGGGTGGTTTAGCCAGCGGGTGAAATTTTGATGGGCGTCAGCGCTTACCCCTCCACCTCCTTCCTCCATCTTGGCGGTGGAGGAAGAAATGCCCGGCTCGCTCCCGGAAGGTGGGGTTCTTTCGCCGGCACTAGAGGAGGGTAAATCTGACCTGGGGCTTGACCTGGCATCGGTGCGGCCGTAGTCGTCCTCATAGCGCTCAATATCATCTTCGCCCAGGTAGTCTCCGCTTTGCACTTCAATTAAGGCCATCGGTTCCGGACCTTTGTTCTCCATGCGGTGGCGCGCGCCTTTAGGGATGTATGCCTGCTCCCCTTTTTTGACTGTGAACTTTTGATCGTTTACTGTGACAAATGCTTCTCCGCTGACTACAATCCAGTTTTCTGCGCGGTGACGATGGCTCTGCAGGCTGAGACGGGCGCCGGGATTAACATTGATGCGCTTGACCTGGTAGTTATCTCCCAGTTCGAGGGAGGTGTAACTGCCCCAGGGGCGGTAAATGGTTCGGTGCTCGCGGCCTTCAACTGCTTCCTGTTCTTTAAGCTGATCGGCAATTTTTTTAACATCCTGGGACTGCCTGCGATCGCAGACCAGGAGGGCATCAGCAGTGTCGACCACAACGATATCTTTGAGACCGATAGCGCCAACCAGGCGCGATTCTGCAATAACCAAGCTGTTTTCGGTATTCACGGGCAGGACTGTGCCCTGCAGGTAATTACCCTGTTCATCTTTGGGGCATACATTGTAATAAGCTTCCCAGCTGCCAAGATCGTTCCAGTTGATCGCAGTGGGGACGACGGTTACGCCCTCGGCGCGCTCCAGGATACCGTAATCGATTGATATTTTTTCAAGCCCGCTGTAAACTGCCTCCAAGTTGCTAAAACGGTCATAATCAACTTGCTCCAGGGCGGTATTCATTTCAGGGAGCAGCTTACGGTACTGCTCGATCAGCGCCCCGACCCTGAATACAAACATACCGCTGTTCCAAAGGTAGCGGGAATCACACAGGTAGGTTTCTGCTGTTTGCAGGTCGGGCTTTTCGACAAACCTGGCCACAGAAGAAGTTGACTGATCGAGTTCTTCCCCGCAGCAGATGTAACCGTAACCTGTTTCGGGATAGGTCGGCTTAATGCCAAAAGTAACCAAACCGTATGCGCTGGCAGCCGCTTCTCCTGTGCGGAGCAAATCGGCAAACTGCTGCTTGTCGGGGATAAGATGATCTGAGGGTAAAACGGCCATAACGGCATCGGGCCCTTCTTCTTTCAGCAAGTAGTAGGCGGCAAGGCCGATAGCCGGCGCGGTGTTACGAGCCTGGGGTTCTTCGAGCAGGCGAACGGCGGGCAGGTCCATGAGCTCTAACCGGCGCTTTATTTCTCCCGCCTGATCAACGTGGGTAACTATCAATACTTTTTCTTCGGGAACCGTGGCCATCACGCGGTCGACAGTTGCCCCGATCAGGGAGAGGCTTTCATTTCCGTCACCCCCGCCCTGTTTACCGGAAGATGGTTGTTGGAGGTTTGAGGCTGGAGAGAATTTTTCACCCCCACCCCGCCCTTCCCCCATCAAGGGGAAAGGTGAAAAACCATCCTGCCCACCTGCACGGGAGTGAGAAATGCTATCTGTTTCGCCCTCGCCTATCCCGGGCAGGAGCAGAAATTGTTTGGGGTATAACTCGCGGCTAAGCGGCCAGAGACGGGTGCCGCTTCCACCGGCTAATATGATGGCATACATATGATCACTCCGTTTCTACAATAAGTTAAAAAGGTGTCAGACACCTTTTTAACTTATTTATGATTACTTGACTATAATCTGCTGCTGCTCCTGGAGCAGTCCCTGGTGTGCTATTAAGTGCACTCTTTGTAGGGCCAGCAGCAGCGATGCAACCGATTCTCCACCCTGGTTTTTATTTATGCCCCCAGGCTGTAACCCGTCATAGCAAGCCCCGGTAGAAAAATCATAGAGCGGCTGGCGGACATCGTTACTGCCAAAGAACCAGTTAAAAGCCCATTCAACTTTACGCAGCCAGTAGTCATCACCACTGCTGACAAAAGCCTGGTAGCAGGCATCAACCAGGGCGGCGGCATCTACAGGCTGCTGGTCGAAGCGGGCTTTGTTACCACCACGTTCATACCAGCCGTCATTGCCGATCAGTGATAGGTGGCCTCCTTCAGGATTGGTCTGAATATCGATCAACCACTGCAGGCTTTTTATCCCCATCTCATAAATATCGTTGTTTTCAAGCTGGGTGCTGGTAACAATTAAAGCCTGGGGCAGGCGTCCGTTGTCGTAAGATACAATATCTTCAAGCCAGTACCAGTCTTCGGCTGCATTTTGGCGGAATAGCTGCATAATTTTTTCGGCCAACTCGGCCATAATCTGAAGGACCCTTGTATCGCCGCTAAAGCGGCGCAGGTAGTAATTAGCCCCGATAGCGGAAAAAGCCCAGGCCCGCGGGGATGTAAATGAACACGGGGTATTGATTATTTCTTTAAACAGGCGGGTGGCCAGGCCGAGTATGGCATCGCTCGGCGGATGGGCAATGGTGTAGCCAACAGCCCAGAGAGCGCGGCCATGACTGTCTTCGGAACCATACTCTTCGAACCAGCTGCGATCATAACCCATAAAATTGCGCATCCTCTTTTTTTTATCATTATAAGCATGGTAGAGAAAACTGATATATGCCTTAAGCAGGGGATAGATTGCTTCATCCTTGAACAGCCGCCAGTTCATTACGGCAGCTATCAGTCCGCGGGCATTGTCATCGGTACAATAGCCGTGGTTGCGATCGGGTATGGAGAAAACTGCATGCTGCAACATACCGGTATCATCGGTCATTGCCCGCAGGTGTTTTAAACTAACTTCGGGTAGTATGGCGCGTTCGGTTACATCGGCGCTCTGGACACTCTGGGCAAACATTTCGCTGTAGTTGAAGCGAGCCTGCTCAAATGCCGCTACGTAGCTGCGGGCCACTTCTTTCCAGACCATATGCCGGCCTTGCTGATAGGAATTTTTGCGCATTCTGTTACGTAAAGCTTCGTCGCTTAATAGTTCAATAACACTGTCTGCTATCGCTTCGCTGTCTTTGAAAGGCACCAGCCTGCCGCGACCATCGGCAAGCAGTTCTTCGGCATAGATGTAAGGGGTCGAGACAATCGCTTTACCGCAGGCCAGGGCATAGGCCAGGGTACCAGAGGTAATCTGATCGCGGCCGAGATAGGGTGTAATATAGACATCGGTGGCCACAAGGAACTGAACCAGCCTTTCCAGCGATACGAATTGATTGTAGAAGGTGACGTTGTTATCGAGTCCCCTGTCGTGGACCATTTTTTCTAAAGAATGGCGATACTCTTCCCCAAAACGGCGTTTTACTTCGGGATGGGTCGCCCCGAGTACAATATAGAGGGCGTCGGGATGAACATCGACAATTTTTTCCATCGCTTCTACAGCATATTCAAGGCCTTTGGCAGGGCTTAAAAGGCCAAAAGTGAGGAGCACTTTTCGTCCCTCGGCCTGAAACTGATCCTTGTAGTAAGATGAATCAAGAAAGGGCACATCCGGGGCGCCGTGCGGGATAAGCAGAATTTTATGATCAGGGATACGGTAGACCGTGGTCAGGATGTCAACGGCTGCCTGGGCCATTACGACAATGTAAACCGATTGTTCACAGATACGCATCATCGTCTGGCGCTGACCCGGAGAAGGATTTTCAAGCACCGTATGCAGGGTAGTAATGACAGGTTTTTTCAGGGCCGCGAGCAAATGATTAACGTAGTTGCCGTCTTCGCCCCCGAAAATTCCGTATTCATGCTGAACAGAAACTGCATCTGCCGGGGAATGGTTGATAAAGTCGGCTGCCCGCTGGTAATCGCTGCGGTACTGATCGCGAATCTGAAAAGCTACTTCTCGCCCATAGTTGTAGGTCTGGCTGGTATCGTTGAGGGCAACAACTTCAAAATTATTCTGATCGCCGTTGCTGTCTCCATTGTTGTATAGCTGTTTCATGCTGTTAAGGATATCTGAGCAGAAGGTAGCTATCCCGCATTTGCGCGGCGGATAAGTGGATAAAAAAGATACCTTTATTGGACGCAGTATTTTTCCGGAGTACATTTTTGTCACCTCATTTTTGGAAGTCAGAAGCCAGAACCCGGAGTCCGGAATAACCAACAAGTACGATTACGGAAGTCTTTCTGGAGTAAGTGTGCAGCCTAACTCTTGATCCGGAACTCCCGTTTGGAACAAATTATATCTTGTCTCTTGCTTTAAGCCTCATACATCTTTTATCTTTAAAACTTTACGACTGCGCTGCAACCTTACCATAAACTTCAATATAACGGTCGACCATCAGATCGACGCTGAAGTTTTTTTCAACATGGCTGCGGCAGTTGCGGCGGTCAATAGTTTTCAGGCGGGATATAGCGTAGCTGGCCTGGTCAAGATCGTCTACCAGGAATCCGTTTTCGCCATCGACAATTAGCTCAGGCATCGAACCGCGGTTAAAAGCGATCACGGGAGTGCCGCAGGCCATCGATTCGGCTACACTTAAACCAAAGGGTTCGTCAAAGTTGATCAGGTGCAATAGGGCCAGGGCGCCACCCAGGACCCTGCTTTTTTCTTCGGGACCTACCGGACCAATATAGCAAACCTGTTCATCATCGAGGTAAGGGTTCACATAGCGTTCAAAGTATGTCTGATCCTGGATGATCCCGGCGATGACGAGGGGCAGGCCGACCTGCTTGGCCAACCGGATTGATTCATAGACACCTTTATCATGGTGAATGCGGCCGAAGAAAAGCAGGTAGCGATCGGGTTTTTCCTGGTAATTATAGCTCTCAAGCGGGACCCCGTGATGAATGGTAGCTAAATAATCGAGATCGGGGTGGCGGTCTGATTCGCTGATCGCCACATAAAAAACTTTTTTATTATATTTCTTAAAAACGGGCAGGATCTTTGGCGATGAAAAGCCGTGGATAGTGGTCAGTAATGGTGTGCCCACCAGCCCTGAATAGCTTAAGGGCAGAAAGTCAAAGTTGTTGTGAATCAAATCGTAGCTTGACGCTTCTTCAAATATAGCTGAGATGTGCAGGCATTCCCAGACCTTGGGATCGAGTTCGGGATCTTCGGACCAGGGCCGCGGCGCTACCGAGCGGAGGCGGGCTTTAGTTTCGGAATCGGCAGTAGCATAAAGGGTTACATCTATTCCGCGTTTTACTAAGCCTTCAGTAAGCATGCTGACCATCCACTCCCAGGGGCCGTAGTGCCGGGGTGGTGTGCGCCAGGATATGGGGGCAAGCATGGCAATTTTCATATCAGGTACAGAAACCCTCCTCACTGGAATCGGGAACAGAAAGCAGGTAAGCGACTAAGTCTTTTAGCCGGGCCGTTGCCAGGCAGACGCATGAATCGGCAGCGCCGTAATACATGATCAATTCATCGCTTTCGTAATCATAAACTGTTCCGGTGGGGAAAGTTACCCCCGGGACATCACCAATTCTTTCATACGATTCGTTCGGCCCGAAAACCCACTGGTCAGACCGTTTCCTGATAATCCATGGTTTTTCCAGATCGAGCAGGGCCAGCCCGACGCGGTAAAGGCTGCCGGAAGCGGTAAGGCGGACGCCGTGGTAGATAATCAGCCAGCCTTCGTCAGTTTCAATTGGCGGCGGTCCAAGTCCGACGCGGCTGCTGTCCCACCAACCGGGCCTGACAGGTAGCAATATTTTGTGGTTACCCCAGAATTCAAGATCCGGGGAAAATGATATCCAGATATGAGCCTCGCCGCGTATGATCGGCCGGTGAATGAGGGTGTACTTGCCGTCAATTAGGCGGGGGAAAAGTGAAGCGTCTTTATCCTCCGGAGGAAGCATCGCTCCTTGCCGTTCAAATTGAGTAAGGTCCTTAGAAAGGGCCAGCGAGACAACGGGACCGTCCTTTGAGAAGGAGACGTAAGTAAGGGCATATTGTTTTTTATCTTCAAGCCACACGATGCGGGGATCTTCTATCCCCCACCTTTCCTCGTTAAAGTCGGGATCGGGCAGCAGGGACGGTTCCTCGTCAATCTGCCAGTTAGTCTTGCCGTCTTTACTGCAGGCGAAGGTCAGGTGGGAAAACCCGCGCAGGTCTTCGACGCGCACCAGCAAATATGTATCTCCGTTGTGTCTGACTGCCGCCGGGTTAAAGGTGGCATTGGAGGGGTAGGGCCAGCGGTCGGGAACCAGGATCGGGTTGCCCTGATAACGCTCAAAAAATGATGTCGGCAACTGCTGGTTACTGTAGCCCATACCCCGAGCCTCCTCAATAATACACGCAAATTGGACAGGCTTGCGATCGCATAATCAACCGTTAACTAATTTGCTATTATTATAATTCGCTAATCATGGAGCAATTCCTTCCTGCCGGCACAGGCCTTAGAAGAAGAAACGCTTGATCTGATCGAAGTTTTGCTTTACCGCTGTTTCACCTGTAACGTGACCCATATGCCCGGGCAGGAGCAGCTCAACACCTTCGAGACGGGAGAGTTTTTCGACACTCTGGCCGAGGGTGTGCATGTCTCCACCGGGCAAATCAGCGCGTCCGATGCTGCCTTCGAAAATAGTATCTCCGCTGACCAGGGTCTTATGTTCGGGCAGGAAAAAGCAGACACAACCCGGTGAATGGCCGGGTGTATGCAGAACTTCAATCTGATCACCCTGGCTGTTGACAGGCCCTAAATCAAGCTTGCCTTCCTCTAAGTAATAATCGGGTTTAAGCGAGGGCAATTCCCTGCCTTTTTGAGCAGCGTAGTGCTTGAGAATCGCGTCAAGGATAAACTCATCATTGCTGTGGACAGCAAAGCGGGCGCCGTTTTGTTCACGGATTGTGCCGACTGCTTCGACATGGTCGGGGTGGCCGTGAGTGCAGAGTATCAAATCGACATCGTCTATTTTTATTCCGTCGGCGGACATGTCACGAATCAATTGATCCAAACAGTTTTCGTTCAATTCATTGTAAATATGACCGGGATCAAATAGTATAGTCTGCTTTCCCTTCAAGAGTATGCTGTTACAGTTGTTAGCTCTTCCCTGCCATGGGTACCAGTATAGATGCTCTGTTAATTGCATAAGACAGTTATGCCTCCCTGTTTATTTTTTGCGAATACCATTTAAATGAGCTAAATATAAGGGCTCAGACTCCTGTTTGTTAACTCATTGTAATCAAATGGCAGTTCTTTTTAATGATAACATAAATTAAAGGCTTTATGGCAATTACTTGCCGTGGCGGATGCTTTAAGTTACAATTATACATAACCGATATGGTTATATATTGTGAGGTGCCGATAATGAAAGAAACGAAAATAAACAGGGTAAATAGCGCGGACAATAAGTCGTCGCTAAAACAGCTCATCGAAGACGGCGATTATCTGGTCGATGAGCGTGATG
>SLHT01000117.1 GCA_007136055.1 Syntrophomonadaceae bacterium | reverse complement strand
TGGGCAACCTGACTCCTGCCTTAAGAGAAGCAGCTTTGCTGAGGAAGAATTTTCCGGAAGCTTCTTTAAAGGAACTGGGTGAAATGATCGAACCACCGGTCAGCAAGTCAGGTATGAACCATCGCTTCAATCAATTGGAAAAGATTCTTAATAAAATCGCCGTTTAGCGCTCTTAGCAAAGATCATGCCACCTCTTTGATTCAATAGCAGGAATTCAAAACGCAGTAGAGAAATATGAATAAAGGCCTGCTTTTACTTGTCGGCTGTGCTTAAAGGGTGGTGAAGGCGTGAAGCTCGATTACAACTTAAAACTGGAACAGACTCAAAAACTGATCATGACTCCGGAGCTAAAACTGGCCATAACCCTGTTACAGTATTCCGCTCTGGAATTGCAGGATCATATTCAGGATGCACTCCTCAATAACCCGGCTCTTGAAATTATGGAATCGAAAGAACCGGAAAAAGCTGAAGAACCTGAGCCGGTGGCAGAAACAACCGCGGAACATAAGGGTGAAGATGAATTTCCGTGGGAAGAATATTTTCGTGATATGGATCTTGATACAGCTTTAACTTCACCCGGCAGGTCTGTGGATCGGTTTGAATACCAGTCTGCATTAGAGAATTATGCCGGGGGAGAAGGCAACATGGTTGAGGATTTGCTGGGTCAGCTTCGCATGCTGCCGCTTAGTAAGCGAAAGTACAGCATTGCTGCTTACCTGGTTGGAAACCTTGATCAAAATGGATACCTGCAGGGTGAACTTGAGGATTTGACTGCCGCGCTTGGTGTAGATATAAAGGATCTTGAAGCGGGGCTTTATATTGTTCAAAAGCTCGAGCCTGCCGGCATAGGTTGCCGAAATTTGCAGGAATGCTTGATGCTGCAGCTAAAAAGACTCAACTCTTCACCGCTTCTTGCCACTGATATTGTCAGGCACTACCTCCCCGCAGCCGCTGACGGCCGTTATGGTTATATTGCTTCCCGCCTTCATTGCGAAGAAGAAAAAGTGCGGGAAGTTGTAGAGTTTATTCGCACCTTAAACCCTAAGCCGGGGTCTGTTTTCGGCCAGGGTGACGAAACCCGTTATATCATACCTGATGTGATTGTTGAAAAGGTTGATAATAAATATGTGATCATGGGGAACGACAGCAGTATCCCCCACCTGATGATCAGCCCCTTTTACCAGCGGATGCTCAAAAACAAATCAGAAGATGAGCAGGTAGCTTCATTTGTTAAAAATAAAATTGAGAAAGCCTTTTGGCTGATCCGCAGTATAGAGCAAAGGCGTCTAACCCTGCACAAAGTTTCCCAGCAGATTGTCGATATCCAAAAAGCTTTTCTGGATGAAGGCATAAAAAAGCTTAAACCGCTTACTTTAAAGGATGTTGCCCTTAATATAGGAGTGCATGAATCGACTGTCAGCCGGGCCACCTCCAATAAGTATATTCAAACGCCGCGAGGCCTGTTTTCCCTGAAATTTTTCTTTTCAAGCGGCCTGTCTGGTGTCGGAGGGACAGATTACTCTTCACATAGCATCAAGTCCCATATCAAGGAACTGGTTGAGGCCGAGGACCCGGCCAGGCCGCTTAGCGATCAATGTCTGGCTGAACTTCTGAAAGAGCGGGACATCACTATATCGAGGCGGACTGTTGCTAAATACAGGGAAGAAATCTCTATTCCCGCATCTTATAAGCGTCGAAATTCTTAAGTTATCAGGTGGTGGAAGGTGTTGCTGGAAAAAAGAAGTATTCAAGACGTTGATGTAGGCGGTAAGAAGATTTTAATGAGGGTTGACTTTAATGTTCCCCTGGATGAAGGCAGGGTTCGCGATGACAGTAGAATCAGGGCTGCGCTGCCTACGATAGAAATGCTGCTTTCGAAGGGTGCGAAGCTTGCCCTGGCTTCACACCTGGGGCGACCGAAAGGGAAGCATAGTCCGGATTTAATGATGGACCCGGTAGCTGCCAGGTTGTCGGAAATTCTCAGCAAGCAGGTTCATAAACTTGGTGTTGCTGTCGGACCGGAGGTAAAAGAAGCGGTAAGTAAGCTGAAAGACGGTGAATTGCTGCTTCTGGAGAATCTGCGTTTTGATAAAGGGGAGGAGGAAAACGATCCTTCTTATGCCCGCCTTCTCGCTGAGCCGTTTGACCTTTTTGTCAACGATGCATTCGGCACCGCCCACCGTGCCCATGCTTCGACGGTAGGGGTTGCTTCTTATCTTCCGGCTCTGGCAGGCCTACTGATGAAAAAAGAAATTGAAGAACTTTCAACCTGCCTGGAAAACCCACGCCGTCCCCTGACAGCAATCCTCGGAGGGGCTAAAGTTTCCGATAAAATCAATGTGATCAGGCGGTTTTTAAATCTGGCTGATACCCTCCTTGTCGGGGGTGGGATGGCGAATACATTTTTAGCAGCCGAAGGCTATAACCTGGGCGCTTCATTTTATGAAAAAGACCAGCTTGAAGAAGCTAATGCTCTTTTAAAAGAAAGCAAAAGCAGCAGCTGCAATATTGTCCTGCCAATTGATCTTGCTGTAACCAAGGATCTGAAACCGGGAAGCCACTCTGAAGTGGTTACTCCCGATAAAATAAAAGGTGAATGGCAAGCCGTTGATATCGGCCCGGAAACTGCGGCGATATTCAGCGGGTATATCGAAGAATCGGCAGTAGTTGTCTGGAACGGTCCCCTGGGCGTATACGAAGTGCCTCCTTTTGATAACGGCACAGAAGTTGTCGCCCAGATTATAGCTCAAAGCAGTGCTTATTCTGTAATTGGTGGCGGGGACCTTGTCGCCGCTTTGAAAGCACTGGAGCTTTCTGATTATATAAGCTTTATTTCAACCGGCGGTGGCGCTACCCTCGAATTTTGGGAAGGTAAAGAACTCCCGGGAATATCAGTATTACAAAACAAAGCCGGCTAACCGTGAACAAAGTCGGTTCTTATAACTGGTATTATGGCCGGCAAATACGCCTCGGTGTCCGGAGAATCACGTGTACTGACCGGAAAGGTGGACCGCCTCTTAACCCGGCTTTTGTTAGCATACAAGGGGGGTATATTTGTGGAATTAATAATTGCCGCTAACTGGAAAATGCATAAAACTGCAGCTGAAACAGCAGGTTTTTGCCGTGCTTTACGCCAATTCGAAGCCGGCTTTAAAGGGGTAGAGGTTCTGATTTGCCCGCCCTTTACAGCGCTACCTGCTGCTGAGGCCGCCCTGGCAGGCAGTGAAATCAAGCTGGGGGCCCAAAACATGCACTGGGAAACCCGGGGAGCCCAGACAGGAGAAATTGCGGCTTCAATGCTGCTTGAGTTCGGGGTAGAATATGTGATCATCGGCCATTCCGAGCGCCGCCACCTGATGGGTGAAGATAATACGCAGATACAGCGTAAAATCGGAACTGCTTTGCAAAACGGCCTAAAGCCCATTCTTTGTGTCGGGGAAACAGAAACAGAGCGGGAGCAGGGGGTCACTGAAAAAGTAATTAAAAAACAGCTTTCAGAAGCCCTGGACGGGCAGGATTCGCAGAAACTTGGCAGCCTGGTTTTAGCTTACGAACCCGTTTGGGCAATTGGCACAGGCAAAGCCGCTTCAGCTGAAGATGCAGACAGGGCAGCCGCACTGATTCGGAACTTTTTAGAGGACAAGCTCGGCTCCAAAACAGCGGGGGAATTACGTATACAATACGGCGGCAGTGTGAAAGCAGATAATATTGGTTTTTTCGTGGGCCTTCCTTCGGTGCAGGGAGCTTTGGTTGGGGGGGCAAGCCTTGAAGTCGATTCATTCAGCGCTCTAGTTCAGGCTGCCCGAAAGGCGGTTATTAGTTGAAAAAAGTTCTTCTTGTTATTCTCGATGGTTGGGGCTGCAGTGACGAGGAAAAAGGCAATGCAATCCGCCAGGCGAATACTCCGCACATGGATCGTTTTTATAAACAGTATCCCTCGGCACTTCTGAACGCCTCTGGTGAAGCGGTAGGCCTGCCGCCGGAGCAAATGGGTAATTCTGAAGTCGGTCATCTTAATATCGGTGCGGGGAGAGTTGTTAGCCAGGAGTTAACCAGAATCGGTGATTGTATTCAATCCGGCGAGTTTTATGAAAATCCTGTTCTTTCGGAAGCCATGATGCAGGTCAGGCAGAATAATAGTGTCCTGCACCTGATCGGCCTGGTATCAGACGGCGGGGTGCACAGCCACGTTGATCACTTGGTGGCCCTTCTGGAGATGGCCCGTCGTCAAAAGATAAAAAAAGTTTTTGTCCATGCTATTCTCGATGGGCGGGATACTATTCCTTACGGAGCCAAACCCTTCCTTGAAAAACTTGATCAGCTGGGCAGGGAAGATCAAAACGGTTACGTGGCTACGATATGCGGCCGTTACTATGCCATGGATCGGGATCAGCGCTGGGACAGGGTCGAACGGGCATACCGGGCTTATGCCGGCGGAGAAGGTTTTAAAGCATCAGGCCCGGTGGAAGCTTTAGAAGCAGCCTATGCCCGCGGTGAATCAGATGAATTTGTTAAGCCCGCCATAATAGTAGATCAGGAAGGGAAGCCTTTAACGACTGTCCGTTCGGAAGACAGTATGATTTTTTTCAATTTCAGACCGGATCGGACTCGTCAGATCACCCGTGCCTTTGCAGAAAAGGATTTTTCTCATTTTGATCGTGGCTCAAAACCGCCGCGGCCCCACCTGGCTACGCTGACCGAATATGACCGTGAACTTCCGCTTCCGGTAGCTTTTACCCTGGATGACCTAAAGATGACACTCGGTGAAGTTTATGCCCGCAACAATTTAACCCAGATCAGAATTGCCGAAACAGAAAAGTATGCTCACGTTACTTTTTTCTTCAGTGGAGGCAGGGAAAAAATATTTGAGGGTGAAGATCGGATCATGATTCCGTCACCGCAGGTAAAAACATATGATCTTCAACCGGAGATGAGCGCCCCTGAACTTACCGAACAAATTATTGAAACGATTAAAAAGGATCAGCACCAGCTGATTGTCGCTAATTATGCCAATGCCGATATGGTCGGGCATTCAGGCATTATCGAGGCTGCAGTTAAGGCTGTGGAAGCGGTTGACAAGGGAGTCGGAGCAATTGCTGTTGAAGTCCTGGAACGCGATTGGTGTATGCTGATCTGTGCTGATCATGGTAATGCTGAACAGATGAAGGATAAAAAAGGGGGAATTCTGACCGCTCACAGTGCAAATCCCGTGCCCTTCATTCTTCTTTGTAATCAGAAGCATTCTTTGCGCAAAAAGGGTATTCTGGCTGATATCGCCCCCACTGTTTTAGACCTGGTCGGCATAGCAGCACCGCCTGAAATGACCGGTAAAAGCATGTTGGACAGGAAGTTATAGGAGGGATAAAGATGGGAGAAAGAATTGAATCGATTAAAGCCAGGGAGATTTTGGATTCAAGGGGCAATCCGACCCTGGAAGTTGATATCCAGCTGCAGGGAGGTTGGACAGGACGTGCTGCTGTTCCTTCCGGAGCTTCAACAGGGGCATTTGAAGCGGTTGAGTTGCGCGACGGCGATGAAGAGCGCTACCTGGGCAGGGGTGTTAGATCAGCGGTGCGTCATGTTAATGAGATCCTGGCTCCCGAATTAACTGATCAAAATGTGCTTGAGCAAAGCAGCCTTGATCGTCTGATGATTGAACTGGACGGGTCTGATAACAAATCAAGGATCGGGGCCAATGCAATTTTAGGGGTATCGCTGGCTGCAGCGAGAGCAGCTTCAACGATGCTAGATCTGCCCCTCTACCGCTACATAGGGGGGCTTGGTGCATCCACTTTGCCGGTTCCTTTTATGAATATTCTTAATGGCGGAGAGCATGCTGATAACAATATGGATATCCAGGAATTTATGATAGTCCCCTTCGGTGCGAAAAATTTTGCCGCAGCCCTGCAAATGGGAACAGAAGTCTTTCATCATTTAAAGAAATTACTGCAGTCGCGCGGCCTGAACACCAATGTGGGGGATGAAGGCGGCTTCGCTCCCAACCTGGAATCCAGCGAAGCAGCCCTTGAATTGATCGTAGATGCCATTAAAACGGCCGGTTACCAACCGGGGGAAGAAATAAGCCTGGCGCTGGATGTCGCCGCAAGTGAATTTTACCGTGATGGTTCTTATCACCTTGAAGGCAGGTCTTATTCAGCTGCTGAACTTACAGATTACTACTGCCAACTGGCGGGGCGTTTTCCACTGATCAGCATTGAAGACGGCCTTGAAGAGGACGATTGGCCCGGCTGGAAAACTATGACCGAAATGATGGGCCGGGATACCATGCTTATCGGGGATGACCTTTTTGTAACCAATCCCCGGCGACTCAAACAAGGCATCGATTCTGCGACGGCCAACTCGATCCTTATTAAACCAAACCAGATTGGGACGCTAAGCGAAACCCTGGATACAATAGCTATGGCCCGCCGTGCCGGATACAGTTGCATGATATCACACCGCTCAGGCGAAACAGCGGATAGTTTTATCGCTGATCTGGCAGTCGGGACCAGCGCCGGAATGATTAAAACGGGTGCCCCTTCGCGCGTTGACCGGGTAGAAAAGTATAACCAGTTGTTACGCATCGAAGAGCAATTGGGCCGTTCGGCACGCTACGCCGGGGAAATGGTAAAGAATCTTTGATATCAGGGAAAATAAAGCCGCATCTATTTTACAAACCTGCGGTTATATGTTAAAATATGCTTCGCTAAGGTTGTATTGATGAATTAATGGAGGTAGTCATACATGCTCGGAATGGTTCTAACAATTATTTACCTGTTATTATGTCTTGCTCTTATAGCCAGCGTGCTTTTACAATCAGGTCGCAGCGCCGGTCTCGGGGCTATTGCCGGTGGTGCACAATCACTGATTGGCAAAAAGAAAGGGCTGGATGAAAAGCTGTCCAAGGTAACCACTGTTGTAGCTATTGTTTTTATGCTTTTTACGATTGTTCTTGTTGTAATCAATTAAAACCGTATTTATGCTTCATAATTTTAACCGGCAGGGTAGCGAAAAAGCAGCCCTGCCTTTTAATTTAGCAGAAAAAGACTTATAATTGCCCTACAGGCAATGCAAGAGAGAACTAAGGAGTTGAATGCTAAAAAATGCAAAAACGAAGAAATGTATCTGTACACCTGCGGGCTAAGCTTGAAAAGTTGCTGAAAGAGCACAAGCGGAAATCGCTTGCCCTGCCACAGATTCTAAGTGCCCTCGAAATGCAGAAGCATGATAAAAATATTCTGCTGGAAGAAATGAAAAGAATGCAGCAGGAAGGACTGCTGGTAAAATCAAGCGGTGGTCGTTACGGATTGCCGGAGAGACTGGGTTACCTGACCGGTGTGCTTCAGGGCCACCGGCGAGGTTTTGCTTTTCTGCGTCCCGATCGACAGGATGAGGATGTCTTTATCAGCGCCGGCAAATTGAAAGATGCCGCTCATGGCGACAGGGTAGTCGTTCGCCTTGATCAGAAAAGAGGCAAGCGTAGTAGGGAAGGAACAGTTATGGGCATTCTCAAACGCGGTAAAAGACGACTGGTCGGAACCCTGCACCGTGAAGGGAAAAAGTACTATGTCACTCCTGATGACCAGCGTTTTCCGGGAGATGTCCAGGTTACGTTGAAAAACATGAAACATATCGACAGCGGGGATAAAGTTGTTGTTGAAGTTGAAGAATGGGTCCGTGGCAAAAAGCCTTCCCGGGGTAGAGTTGTTGAGCATATTGGAACGCCTGGCAGTATCCAGACCGAACGGCTGACTTTTAAACACCGTTTTGAACTTCCAGGAGAGCATCCTACCCCGGTCTTAAAAGAAGTTGAAGCTCTGCCCGGAGAAGAAGAAATATCACGCCTGGCCCAAGAACAAAACCGCAACGATCTGCGTAACATAAAGATGGTAACTATTGATGACGAGACAGCGCGGGATTTTGACGACGCTGTTTCCCTTGAAGCGCTGGGTGGAGGAGGCTTTCGGTTGGGGGTTCATATCGCCGATGTTTCGCAGTATGTGCGCGAAGGTAAGCCTCTTGATCGTGAAGCGTTAAAGAGGGGAACAAGCATTTACCTTGTTGACCGGGTGATTCATATGCTGCCGCCCGCCCTTTCCGAACATTTATGCAGCCTGCAGGCCGATAAAGATCGCCTGGCAGTCAGCGTGTTGATGGATATCGATACCGAAGGCGAGTTAACAGGCGCGCAGTATTTTCCCAGCTTGATTAAAGTTACAGAACGCCTTACTTACCAGCAGGTTGAAGCCTATTTTTCCGGCAAAGAGGACAAAAAAGCATTTGAAGATGATTCCATCCCCGGTATGCTCGATCAAATGGACCAATTGGCCGCTGTTCTTCGCCGGCGGCGTTTTGACCGGGGGACCCTGGACCTCGATCTGCCCGAAGCAAAAATAACTCTTGATGATGAAGGTGTTCCGCTTTCGATAGAGAAGCGCAGTATGGGTCGTTCGGGATCGCTGATCGAAGAATTTATGATTTACTGTAACGAAGCAGTAGCCAGGCATTTAATTGATAATGAACAGCCCTGCCTCTTTCGCGTTCACGCTGATCCTACTGAAGAAAAACTGTTGCTGTTGAGAGAAACACTCACTTTGATGAACATAGAAGCCGCTAAGCAAATCAAGGTGCTCAAGCCGAAACACCTGCAAAGCTTGCTGGAAGATACCAGGGGAAACAAAACGGAGAAACTGGTCCGTTACCTGGTGCTGCGTTCGCTGCCCCAGGCCCACTACAGCGCTACTAATGAGGGGCACTTTGGCCTGGCTTCCGAGTGCTACTGCCATTTCACTTCTCCGATCAGGCGTTATCCTGACCTGGTGGTGCACCGAATGTTGAAACAGCAGGCTTTATCCGGCGGGTTCTCCGGCGATCGGTTAAAACGCCTGCAGACCCGCCTGCCCGGTATCGCCCAGCAATCTTCAGAAAGAGAGCGGGCGGCTGTTGATGCGGAAAGGGCCAGTATCGAAATCAAAAAAGCGCAGTACATGGAACAAAAGTTGGGTGAAGAATACACCGGTATTATTAACGGGGTTGCCAATTTCGGCCTTTTTGTCGAACTGGAAAACACCGTCGAAGGGATGATCCCGGTCAGCGAATTGGGTGACGATTATTATGTATATAACGAAAAAGCGGCAGCCCTTGTCGGCGAAAGAACCCGTAAAACATACCGGCTTGGTGATTCCATAAAGATTCTGGTTGTAAAAGCCAGCCGCGAAGAAGGCAAGGTCACCTTCGG
>SLHT01000166.1 GCA_007136055.1 Syntrophomonadaceae bacterium | reverse complement strand
TCCTTTTACGGGTTCAAATTAACCGATTATGCCTGTCAATGTTGAACAACTCGAATGATCAACAGGGTTCCTCCCGGGGCCAGCTGGTTCAGGACGATAACCTGATCACCTAAAACCATCTCCTGCGGGACTGTCCGGGCAATCCTCAGCGCCAGTTCCTCAAAAACCCTGTCGTAACCGCTGACAGTAACATCTTTGTTGTCAAATGAAAACTGGTATCCAGAACCTGCTTCCAGGCCCGCACCGAACCAGGAATACTTTTCTTCAACCAGGTACAACCCGTCTGAACGGATTTTAAAAACAGCGCTAATCGGTGTGGCATCTGCAGAATGAATATAATTCAGGATCAATATATCTTCTATTTCTACCTGCTGCCGGTAGAGGATTTCTTCTGATCGGCCTTCATAAAAAGAAAGATAATAGACAGACGGGTGCCCTCCCTTGAACAGGAAGACACCCGCTGCAGTAATTACAAGCACTTGGCATAGAAGGAGCCATTTGTTTAGTGATGGCCTGCTTCTACTATGGGAGATAGGCAAGCTCGGTTCCCCCCGTATATCCAATTACCTTACTGCTGCTCTTGAAAGTAGCGCTCAGCGCCCGGATGAAATGGAACCGGAGCCTCAGCTGCCAGGGTTACCTGGAAGTTCTGCGCTATGGGGTGGATACCAATCAGCTCATCTAATGAATCGGGATGGAATACGGCAGAAATTAGATCGTAGACCAGCTGCTCATCCATATCTTCATGAACCAGCATCAGGTTGCCGACTGTTAAAGCAGGCACATCTTCTGCCAGACCGTAATGCCCTTCAGGAATCGCACCCGGGGAGAAGTAGGGATAGTCTGCGATAATCGCATCCATCAGGTCGGCGCTCATTGGAACAAATTTAACATCCCTGGCGGCCTGGATCTGATCTACAACAGCTGCCGGAGAAGCAAAGTTATAGAATACGGCATCGACCATCCCATCTATCAGGGCTTCTGCAGCCTCGGGCTGGGAGTAGTTAACAGCGTCAACTTCATCCATAATTCCCGCTGCTTCGAGGATGATGTAGGAGGTAACTTCACAGCCGCTGCCGGGAGCATCGACGCTGACTGTTTTGCCGGCAAGATCAGCTACAGATTCGATCCCCGAGCCTTCCAACGTCAACAGGTGCTGCTGGGCGGGGTACATTGAAAAGAGGGTGCGTATCGGCAGCTCACCGTCATCTTCAAACGCTCCTTCACCGACATAAGCATCCCAGGCTACATTAGCCATGGCCATACCCATTTCTGACTCGCCCCTGGCTACCAGGCGGCAGTTCTCGACCGATGCGCCGGTGGTTTCGGACATTGCTGTGGCGCCTTCGATCCTGCGCTCAAATACATAAGCCAACCCGGCGCCAAGCGGGAAGTAAACCCCACCCGGGCTGCCCGCAGCAATAACAATGAAGATATCCTCATCAACAGGCTCTTCATCAACAGGTTCCTCGTCAACAGGCTCTTCAATAACCTCTTCTGCCGGCTCACAACCTAACACTGCAAAAAGCATGGCAAATACCATCAGCATACTCAACAAACAGATCGAATTCTTTTTCATTTTATGACCTCCTCAAAATTTTTACACACCCGCAAAAATAGCCGTCATCACCGTTTGGCAACCTTTTAGCATGACCCCCTTTCGGTCCAAAATAGAGCTTTGGAAATAAGCAAAGAAAGTTTCCTATTGCCGGTCTTGGTCGAGACAAAACGACCGGTCAGGCAGTATATATTTAAACTTATTGCCTGCCGACCCATATTCATGGTCATCTCTCCTGGCCAACCGGAGTTAAGTAGAGAACAATCCTCCGGCAGGTTCATGCTTTTTAACTTTACCTCCCTTTATGTGAATTATTTGCATTTAGTTTATAAATACATAAATTCAACGTTAATATAATATATCCTTTTTTTTATCAAACAATTTAAGAGGTTTTAGTTTTCGTAACGAACGATCTTGTTTTCCCATGTCCTGATCATAATATAACCTTTACCGCTGCTAACCAGGTATTCGGGAAGCATGGGAGTTTTACCCTGGCCAAGCGGAGCGTTGACAACAAATGTCGGCACTGCTAATCCAGAAGTATAACCGCGGAGTTTTTCCATGATCTCGATCCCCTCTTCAACCCTGGTGCGGAAATGCGACGTTCCACTGACTGCCTTGGCATGGAAGATATAATAAGGGCGGACCATGGCCTGCAGTAAATCCTGGTTCAGCTTGCGGATAACAAAGGGATCGTTGTTTACTCCATTTAAAAGAACCGTCTGGTTACCCAGGCTGACCCCTGAACGAGCCAGTTTAAAGCAGGCTTCCCGGGCCCGCGGGGTAACTTCCAGGGGATGGTTGTAGTGGGTATTAACATAAAGCGGCAGATGCTCCGAAAATATTTTACATAACTCGTCATCAATTCTCTGCGGCATGGTAACCAGCGTCCGCGATCCGAAACGCTTGATTTCAACGTGAGGAATCTGATCAAGTTCAGCAAGCAACCAGGCTATAGTCTGGTTGTCCTGCATGAACCCGTCTCCGCCTGTCAGCAAGATATCGCGGACTTCTTCGTTCTTACGCACGTATTCCAGGGCTTCTTCAAGATCTTCACGGGGTGTGGCCAGGTCCTTTTCACCAATCGATCTTCTTCTCTGACAGTGACGGCAGTACATGGCGCACTGGTTGGTAACCTTAATAATCAGGCGGTCGGCATAACGGCGGGTAATTGCCTTGGTTGGAGAAGTGTATTCTTCTCCCATCGGATCATCGTGTCCGCCATGGTCAAGATGTTCCGCGATAGTCGGGATACACTGACGCTTAACCGGGTCATTTGGGTCATCCGGATCGATAAGGCTCAGGTAATATGGAGAAACCGCCCAGCGGTAATGTGAGCCGGTCTGATCGATATCTTCAATCTCCTCTTTATCTAAAGGCAGCAATTCTTTCAAGACACTGGTGGTAGTAATCCTGTTTTTTAACTGCCAGCGCCAGTTATCCCAATCCTGATCGGAAGCTTTAAAATACTCTTTTATCCTTTTCTGGTTTTCCAGGATTTGCGGCCAGCGCTGAAATCCGGTCGGCATACTCTTTACTGCCTCCCTGTAGTCATTAACCTTTTCTTTAAGCTCTTCCGCTCGCTTTTGAGCAACCTGTTGTTTTTCCTTTATACTTTTACCTGATCCCATTTTCTGTATCCCTCCATATCGACAAATGCTTTATTAATTCATCACCTAGTATACTTACAATCTGTTTTAGTGTCAAAAAAAGAGGCTTCAGGCTTGTTGACCTGAAACCTCTTCATTGCTTGCTTTTGACCCTGTTTTAGTTTACACTCCAAAAACCTGCTTTAGCAGTACCGCTTTGTCGTGTAGTGACCTCCCAAACTTCGGCATAACCGACTACTTCCATCCTGTCAGTCATAAACCGTCCAACTTCGGCAACTCTTCTTGTTGTACCACCTGTATTGCCAAAATGGTTTGAGATTTTAAGATACTCACCATCTGTGCCAACGCTCGAAGCGGCTGATTGCCTGATATAACCGCTTTCACCGGGATTCATCTCTATTCCGGTTTGAACCGTTGCCCGGCCCGTAAAGTCTATTTCGCTTAAAACCCTCATCAGCTCATCCGGGGCAGCATCAAGGGCTGTGGTGGCAAAGAAGTTATTATTGATATAAACATCTGTTGATCCACCATAAACTGCGCTTGTTACACTGTAACTAACAGATTGAGTACCGCTGGCTTCACCTTTTCCCCGGATCTGGAAATATGTGGTTCCTCCGGGAAAATTAACTTTTTTTTCGTGGAAAACATCGCCGATATACCTGAACCCGACAGCTGTATAGTCGCTGACAAATGCAAGCGTGGGTACGGCAAACACTAATAAGGCCAATATTGTCAATACTGCAGCAACTAATACCCGTTTCCTCATTTAGCGGGCACATCCTTTCATTTTGAATCTTTTCGCGACTTTATTTGCCCGTTTAACCATCCCCTCCCTGGATTAAATAGTGGTCGGAGCGAAAGGATTTGAACCTTCGACCTCTTGACCCCCAGTCAAGCGCGCTACCAAGCTGCGCCACGCCCCGATGTAGTTATAGTTATTTTTAATTGTCATACTAATTCTTAAACCATTTTAATGCACGCTTATAAAAAAGTCAACAAGTCCTTCTGCCCTTAAAACTCTTTCTGGCTTTACAGAAGGAATTACTGCTGCTAAAGCGAAATTAAGTTAGAGGTTTTACCGGGAGGCAAATATACAATGTCCAGTTTACTGCTTCTGCCGCTGTCTTATTTAATCGGCTCGTTTCCAACAGCCTATCTCTTTGGCCGGTTATTTAAAAAGATTGATATTCGAAACCAGGGCTCGGGCAATGTCGGGGGCATGAACACTTACAGGACTGCCGGCCTGCTGCCCGGAGCACTTACCGTTATTGTCGATACCTTAAAGGGGATGCTTACGGTTATGCTTGCCCTTTCACTGTCTGCCGATCAGCCTACAATTTTCGCCTGCGCAGCCCTGGTAATTCTCGGTCACAACTATAGCATTTTTTTAAAGTTCAAGGGCGGAAAGGGCCTGGCTACAACCCTGGGCGTGTTTATCGTCCTTTCACCTTTAAGTATCCTATTCATAGTCCTCTGCGCCGTCATTCTTAGCATGATCTTAAGAGACATCAACACCGCCTTTGGCAGCGCCGCCTTGTTTATACCGCTGGTATTAGGCCTGCAGCACGAACAGTGGAGCTGGATTTTGTTCGGCTTAATTACTGCATTAATTATTGCCCTTAAACATATTCCCGATTACCGGGCCTACGCGCAGGGCAGGCGCAACTTTCTGCAAAACAAATAGCTGGGTTATCTTTATTTGCCGGCCAATAGTCTGGATCACTGGATTTTAAAATAGCTGAAAAGCTGGCCAAAGTTAATCCCCGCAATTACTTTGCTGCTGTAGAGGCTGTAAAGATGGCGATTCCCTTCCATCAGGTGGTAAGACTTAATTCCGTGAGAAATTGAAAGAAATGTTTCGATGTAAGCGGCGAGTCTATCGCAAGCTTTAATAATCTCGCCGTCGAGCGGAGAAAAACAGTCGTGGTTGTAATGCTTATTGATGTCATCGGAGCTGACAGTTTTTATTGTTTTGCCTTCAACGATTTTACTGTCAAACTCATTAGTGGTGAAATACTTCAATTCTTCATGCCAGGCTACAGGAAGCAGGGGGAAAATCCTTTCTTCGAGCTGCCTGTGTTCTATATCCTTTATAATTTCATCAATCCCCGCCACTGAGCGCTTAACCGGTGATACAATATCCCTGGTCAGCACCTCGGGCAAGTCATGAAACAGGGCGGCAAAATAGTTATTGTAAATACGTTTTGGACAGGCATTTAATTCAAGGGAACAAAGATAACTCATCATTGCTACAATTAGCATGTGCCCCATGACAGATGTTTTCGGCACACGTGGTGACTGGGCCCACCGTTGTTGAAAGCGCAGCTGACCGACCAGGTCTAAAAAGTTGCTGGTTTTCTTGCCCAGGGCCAGCTTTTGGACGCCAGCGAGATCATAATGCTCTTCTATCTGGTCGGCAATAGTTTTACTGGTTTCTTCCAGGCCGAATAACCCTTCATTAAGACGGTAAATGATTTTAAACTCCCAGTTAGTGGCCAGGTAATGGGCCGCCCTGAGGATTCTTTTTTCCAGGTTAGCATGTTCCATAGTAGAGAAATACTGTTTCATTTTAGCAGGCAGATCAACCCGCAAATCGGTTACCTTGTCCTCAAGCTTTTCAAGCACCCATTGATTCAGCTGATCACCTTTTTCGGCCATCAGCCTGTAGTATACCGGGGGTTTGATATCTGTTAAAACAATGCGGTGCAGAAATTCAAAAAGCCCCCCCTCGACTAAACGAGGCCAGTCAATAACCGCACCGCGATCAGTTTCCTCAATCCTGGCCAGAACATAAGCGTAAACCATTTTATGGGCTTGCTTGTCAAGTTCTGTAAAGTGTTCAGGCCTGATGTGGTCATTCCAGCGTTGAATGCTGGCCGCTTCAAAGAGCAACTCGAAAAGTTCTTTTCTAATCACTACAGCACAACCTTTCTGCCCGAGTAATTGAGATCGCCATCTACCCTTTTTGCCCGATTTTCGACTCTGTCCCCTTTAACAGCCTGCCAATATTTTCGTGATGCCGTGCAGCCACCAGGACAGCCGTAGCGAGTCCAAAGGAAATGTAAAGCGCTCCAAAACCAAATATCCAGAAAAACAGTGGAACTGAGACAGCCCCGAGAATCGATCCAAGGGATACATAGCGGGTCAGAACGATAACCATGCCGGCAATTACGATTAAGGTTAAAGTAACCCAACCGGATAAGGCCACCAGCACGCCAATTCCTGTAGCGGCAGCCTTGCCACCTTTAAATCCAAGAAATAGCGGGAAACTGTGTCCGACCAATGCTAAAAATCCGGCTGCCAGATAAACCGCGGGAAGGTCGCTGAATGCTTTCGCCAGCAGGACAGCAGCAACCCCTTTTAACATATCGAGAATGAAAACAGGCAAAGCTGCCTTCCAACCCATAACCCGCAGCACATTAGTAGCGCCGATATTGCCACTGCCGTAATTCCTGATGTCGGCGTTTTTGAGCGCCCGGGTTACAAGATAGCCAAAAGGCAGTGAGCCAAGCAGGTAAGCCAAAATCAGAACAGTCACTATCAAACCGGTGTAGGCCATTAATTACTCTCCTCTCCGCTGTCTCCTTTTAAACTTTACAATTATCGGAGTGCCACTGAAACCGAAAGAATCACGAAGCCTGTTTTCCAGGTAACGTTGATAAGAAAAGTGAATTAATTCCGGCTCGTTGGCAAAAAATACGAATGTCGGCGGTTTGACTGCAGGTTGAGTAACGTAAAATATTCTAACCCTCTTGCCTTTAACTGTTGGAGGCGGGTTTACAGCAACTGCATCTTCCAATAATTCATTTAAAAGTGAAGTAGATATCCTCTTATGCTGCTCCTGCCATGTATTTATAAGCAAGGGAAATATTTTTTCCAATCGCCACCCTGTCAGGGCTGAAACAAAAGCGACGTGGGCATAGGGAACAAAACTGAATAATCGTTTCAGATTGTTAAGGTATTCTTGACGGGCATCTCCCTGACCTCTAACCAGATCCCATTTGTTAACAACCAGGATTAACCCTCTTCCAGCTTCATCGACATATCCGGCCAGCCTTTGATCCTGTTCGGTAATGCCACTTTCACCATCCACTAAAAGCAGGGCAAGATCCGAGCGCTGAACTGCTTTCAGCGATCGGAGCACGCTGTAGTATTCCACATCTTCCTTGACCCTGCTTTTGCGCCGCATTCCTGCAGTGTCAATTAGGACATAGGGCTGATCTTGATATAGAAAAAAAGTATCTACAGCTTCCCTGGTTGTTCCGGGCATTGTGCTGACGATAACCCGTTCTTCACCAAGGATAGTATTGATCAAAGATGATTTGCCCACATTTGGCCTGCCAATAACAGCAACTTTTATGACATCCTCAGCAGATTGCTCATCATTCGCGACAGTGGGTGGGAGCAAACTGCAGATCTGATCAAGCAGCTCTCCGATTCCCCTCCCATGCGAAGCGGAAACAGGCAAGGGATCGCCAAAGCCCAAACCATAAAAATCATACTTTACATCTTCCATATCGTGATAATCAATTTTATTTACAACCGGAATCACTTCTTTTCCGCTGCGCCTGAGCATCTCAGCAACTTCTTTATCAAGGGCAGTCAAACCTTCCCTGCCATCCAGCAGAAATATAATCACCCTGGCTTCTGCGACTGCCAGCTCAACCTGGCGTCTGACCATGGTGGTCAACTGGTCCTCGCTTCCAAAGGTAACGCCTCCCGTATCGACGATAACCAGGTTTCTGCCACACCACTCCGAAGCTCCATAGAGGCGATCCCGGGTTACTCCCGGAACTTTTTCTTCAATTGCTGTCCTTGTAGCAGTAAGGCGGTTAAAAAGAGTTGACTTACCCACATTCGGACGTCCGACAATAGCAACAATGTCATCTATCAATGTTCCGGGCTCCTTTTATGTTCGGATCTGGTTCCGACGGCAATTGCCTTCAATTTTGAGAGAAGCTCCAACGGGCCGCTAACGGCATAAACAGGCACATTTAGCGCCTGTTCAATTTCTTCAACGGTTAAACCGTCCAGAAAAACTCTCCGACCTTCCTTGAGCATTGTTTTCGATATAAAAACCCCGTCACCAATAGCAGTTCCTGCAAGCGCCGTCAACAAGTCGCTGCCTGTTAACAACCCTGAGACCGTAACCTGTTCTCCAAAAAAGCAATTCCTTATAATTCTTAAGTCAATACTTAAACCCTCGATAGCGGAAAATTTCCTCACCAGGTCCTGTAAGATAGTTTCTGCAGCAGGGCCGGCGGCTATGGTAATTGTCAGATCATTTTCCGCGGTTGCGAATTTTTGTTTTTCGGTTAACGCAAGTTCTTCTAAAAAATGCCTGGCCAGTCCTACACCGTTTTCCAGCTGCGGATAACCTTCATATTGATCAGCATTAGGGAGTGGGAACGAAGCCAGGTTATAAAACTCATCGGCGGCAAAAACAAAACGGGTGCCGCGGTCCTTTAAAAATAACTGCTGCCTTTCTTCAAGCCAGTCAATGAGTTCCTTCGCCTCTTTGCTGTTAAACTTTCTTAAATTTTTAAGGCCTGAACGGTGTGCTGTCAGGCCAATTGGCACAAGGGCAACACTAACCAGGTTAAGTCCCATTTTAGACAGATCAGTTATGGTCCTTTTCATTTCATGACCGGTATTAACACCGGGACACAGTACAACCTGGGCATGAACCTGTATCCCTTCGTTGACCAGATACTGTAGATTAATAAGGCCCTTTTCAGCTTTCTTTGTTCCAAACATGCGCTTGCGCAATTCCAGGTTCGTGGTGTGCACAGAAACATAAAGTGGACTGAGCCGCAGCCTGATAATACGATCTAATTCGGAACTGTTTAACCTGTTTAGAGTTATGAAATTACCATAAAGAAATGACAACCTGTAATCATCATCTTTAACATACAGCGCCGAGCGCATTCCCGCAGGATTTTGATCAACAAAACAAAATATGCACCGATTACCGCAATTCTGCATTTCCGTTATTGTCGGAGGGTTGAACTGCAGGCCCAGGGGAGCGCTAACCGGTTTGAAAATTTT
Organism: Syntrophomonadaceae bacterium; assembly: GCA_007136055.1. Lineage (GTDB taxonomy): Bacteria > Bacillota > Dethiobacteria > DTU022 > DTU022 > T3SED10-7. The sequence continues at coordinate 147 of SLHT01000166.1, read as the reverse complement.
AACCCTGTGCAGAATACCCAGTTCGTTCATTAAAAGCAGGCGCAGTTCATCATCAGACTCCATAATCTTGTAATCGATAATGTCGCCGACTGACATATTATCAATCCGCAGCAACTGCCAGCCTGCTTTAATTCCGGCAGCTTCCGC
>SLHT01000076.1 GCA_007136055.1 Syntrophomonadaceae bacterium | reverse complement strand
TCTATCGCTTCGGAGGCCGGGGCCCGAAATACTGGTAATATTGCACTTTTATATTGCCATGGTATAGCTTGCGCCTCTTGGAAGCCTTCTTTCCGAATAAAACTTCGAAATTTTCATGTGCTGTGATGATGTAATAGGACCAGGTTTCTAACTTCTTAAACTGTTTTCCCATTTGTTGATACAACTTCTCTATTGCTTTTATGCTGCTTAGCCTTTCGCCATAGGGCGGGTTGCAGATAACCTTGCCGTATTTCTTCTTGGAACTTAAATCTGAAAGCGGTCTGGCCTGAAAGTGAATCTGGTCTTCAACTTCTGCTTCAGCGGCATTTTTCCGGGCGTTTTCAATTAAGCTGTTATCAATATCGGTCCCGGTAATATCGAGTTCGCGATTGTAATCGGTCCGGTCATGGGTTTCTTTACGGGCTTCGCGCCAGAGTTCGCGGGGGATAGTCGGCCACTGTTCGGATACAAAAGTGCGGTTCATGCCGGGGGCTATGTTCCGGCCAATTAAAGCTGCTTCAATCGGGATTGTCCCGGAGCCGCACATGGGATCAACCAGCGCGATGTCCGGCTGCCAGCGTGCTATTAAGATCAGGCCGGCTGCCAGTGTTTCCTTCAGCGGTGCTTCACTGCCGGCAGTACGGTACCCCCGTTTGTGCAAACCGGGGCCAGTGGTGTCAATGGTAAGTGTGGCTAGATCCTTCAACATAGACACTTCGATCCTGTAAAGAGGGCCGTCTTCTTTAAACCATTCAGTCTGGAAGCGTTTTTTCATGCTCTCGACTACTGCTTTTTTAACAATGGCCTGGCAGTCGGAAATGCTAAAAAGTGTAGACTGGACAGATTTCCCATCTACAGGAAAAGCAGCATCCCCGGGGATCAGGTCGCTCCAGGGCAATGACTTTGTTTTTTCGAATAGCTGATCAAAAGTTACAGCTTCGAATTCACCTATCTTCAGACGAACCCGGTCTGCGGTGCGCAGCCAGAGATTGGCGCGGCAGATAGCGCTTTCATTGGCGGTAAAAGTAACTTTCCCGTTTTCAACGCTAATTTCTTCATAGCCCAGGTCTTTTACCTCCTGGGCAACAACAGCTTCCAGGCCGAAGGTGGTCGTGGCAATAAGTTCTATCTTGGACATTTTAACACTCCAGTTGTCGGCGCCATAATATATATAATGCCTTGATATTACGGGAAAACAACCTAAATATCAAGCGAAGCTGCTGTTCTTCTAAAAAAGTATGGGCGTGGTTGAATTTTTTGCCCTGGTTTCCGGTTTCCCCGATTGTTTTATGACCGGTAATAATGATATAGTAATAAAAAATTAGGAGGGGGATGACGATGAAAGAAATGCAGGATGATTTAGGAAGAAAGCAGACCAAAGAAAGTGAGCCGGGAGGAACCGGGAAAAAGTTTTCTTATGCCAAGATCTGGTGGATCGGGTTTGGTTTTTTAGGCGTTCAACTGGCGTTTACCACCTACAACGCTTTTCTTCCGCTGATGTATCTCCAGTTCTTCGAATCCCGGGCTCTTATCGGCCTGCTTATGGGCACCGATAACCTGATCGGTTTATTATTAATTCCGGTGATTGGCGCCTGGTCTGACCGCATCAATTCCCCGCTGGGCCGCCGGCTGCCCTTTGTCCTGGTTGCGCTACCGGCAGCAGCCCTGACCTTTTTCGCGATTCCTTTTGCCGCTGCAATTCTCTGGATCCTCATTCTTACCGAGGTGGTTTTTACGGCGGCCATGCACTCTTACCGCGGGCCGATTATTTCCCTGATGCCCGACCACACCCCGCCGGAAAAACGCTCCACCGCTAACGGAATCATTAACCTGATGGGCGGCCTCGGCACGCTGATCGCTTTCGGCGGCCTGTCCCTGCTCTATGATATTGACCCCCGATTGACCTTTGGTATCGGTGCAGCCGTGCTGCTTTTAACTCTCTTCATTGTGTGGAGCAAAGCCGACCGCCATCCGCCTTACATTGACAACTCCCCGGTTGCCGCCAGGAATCCGATCAGGGAAGCGGCAGTCGGAATTCGCCTGCTGTTTAAACCTGAGTACAGGGGGCAGATCCTGGTCCTTGGTGCAATGCTGACCTATTTTATCGGTTTTGCCGGACTTGATGCCATGTTTCCGATTTACGGGGTGGAAACCCTGGGCCTTACCGAAGGGCGGGCCGCGTTTATCCTGACCACTTTTGCCGGTTCGTTCCTTGTCTTTGCCCTGCTTGCCGGCTGGATCGGGACCCGTATCGGCAAGATTCCTGCTATGCTTTTGGGGTTGGCTATTGTGCCGGTAATGTTCCTGGTAGCAATTCCTGTCCGCGAGCCGGTCATAATTGGCGTAATCTTTGTGTTCGCCGGTTTTGCCTGGGCCCTGGTCAACGTGCAGGCGATGCCCCTGATCGCCGACCTGGGAGGCCGCGATAGGGTTGGCTACTATATAGGTTTATACTATGTGTTTACAATGTTCGGGCAGATGATCGGGCCTTTTGTCCTTGGTTCAGCAATGGACTTGATGGGCAACCAGGGCATGTTTATAGCAGGGGCGGCAGTTTACACGCTGGGTTTCTTCCTGCTGCGCGCCGGTCAGAAAAACCTTGGTGCGGATCCTGAAGAAATTGCCCGCAAGAGCAGGCTTCAGGATTTTGAGGAAGAACTTGACGATACTGCTGACGGCCGATGATAAAGCAACAGTTTAATATGACTGATCGAGGATTATTTCCAATTCCTGCGGGTAATCGGTAATAATGGCTTCAATGCCTGCGGCGGCAAAAACCTCCATCTGTTTAGGGTCATTTACCGTCCAGGGATAGAGGGGGATATTGTGTTCTTTAAAACCGGCCAGGATTTCAGGAGACTGGAGGTAAAAAAAGAGGGGATGGGCAGAATAGCAGCCCAGGGTTTTGGCATAGTGCCAGGGCTCTTTGATATCCTCAATGTAGAGCAGACCGGTGCGGACAGCGGGTTTAAGCTCGCGACATTTAACCAGGCTATCATGGTTAAATGAAGAAATAAGCGCTCTTTCTTCTAATTTATGACGGCTGATGCAGTCCAGGACTGCTTCTTCAATCCCGGGATAAGGGGTAATATCATTTTTAAGCTCAATATTAAAAAGCAGATCTTTGCCTTTGTAACGGTCTAAAATATCTTCCAGGGTTGGGATCTCCAGGCCTTTAAAATCTGCAGCAAACCAGGAACCGGCATCATGTCTCTTCAGTTCAGCCAATCTATTATCTTTTACCATGCCTCTTCCTGTAGTGGTTCGCTCAAGATTATGGTCATGAATAATTACCGGAATACTGTCTTTGCTCAACTGCACATCGAACTCAATGCCGTCTGCGCCAACATCTACTGCTTTGTCAAAAGCAGAAATAGTATTTTCCGGGGCCAGGGAAGACGCCCCCCGGTGGGCAATATTAAGGGTGCGCATATGCATCGCCTCCAGGCTATCAGGTTTAATTAATAAGTGCCTTTTTCGATCAAGACTATTATACATGTTACCAGCCAGGGCGGGATAGAAAAACTAAGGAAGGCATAAAAAACAGCCCGAAAAAAAGGCTGTTTTTTATAAAATATAATTTGTTTAGAATTCAGGGGCTGTAAAAAACCGCAGGCAGTTTAGCCTGTTCTGAATATTAGTTTCTTCCGCCAGCATTACCGCCAGCGTTACCGCTGTTGCCGGGACTGCTATTTCCGAAAGCATTTCCGCTATTACCGGGACTGCTATTTCCGAAAGCGTTCCCGCTATTACCCGGGCTGCTGTTACCACCTGAGCTGTCACTGGTTACATAGTCATTACCATTTTCTTTCTCATAGCTGCCATTGGCCTTCCGGGCGGCGGCGGAGACTTCCTCTTCGAGGTGGGTGTCATTATCTTTATCCCGGGCCTGTTCTGAAACCTTTTCGCCAAATTCTTCATGGCCGGGACCTATTTCGGAATCTCCACTCAGTGCTTCATGAACAGCTTTGGCCACTTCTGACATCTGGTCGCCATTATCGTTCGAATCGGTATCGTCATCTGCATCGGTAACGACGTCTGTATTGGTGTCGTCATTACCAACGTTTTCATCCTCAACGCTTGCTGTGGTCAGGCCAAAAAGCCCTGCCTGGGGGGAATAGTCTGCAAAGGCAATCCCTCCTCCGGCCAGTAGTATAACCAGCACTGCAACAATTGCTTTTTTACTCATTGAACAGAAAACCTCCTTTGAAAAGATTCTGTGGATTCGTTTCTGCCGGATAAAAAAATCTTATCAGGCGGCCTGGCGATCATGGTTCGTTTCCGAACTTTAGACCCATGGCTTTGCGTGCCTTCCTTTCGGAAGGGTTGCCTTTTATCAGGTAAGACATTTTAACTTTACCATAATAATGACACTATGTCAACATGCCTGATTGCATCAGAATAAAAGTTCAGCTTACCGCGGGTCGGTAACAGATCCCATAAAGAGGATGCTTCCTGTCATGTCATCTGCGATGGCAAAGAAAAAAGGGCGGTCGGCAATAATTCTGAAGTGTTCTGTTTCAGGCGCTGATGTTATTCCGAATTCAACCGAGGTTGCGGCGGCGGCTTCTGTGCCCTCTTCGTTTACTTCAATGAAACTCTTGTGCTTGACATCGCTGATGTAAAGATTTGGCGGGATGGGGTGCATTTCGCTGAAGTTGGCATTGTCTTCATCGAAGGCAATCTCCATACCCAGCGTTTTCAGGGTTTCATTTAGTGACGTTTCATATTCGAATTTGAAGCGGGGCAGGCCGACTTCGCCTTCCATGGAAGCAAATGAATTGACCCATTTCGCCCAGGCTTCAGCATCCAGTTCTTCGTGGAGGCCCTCAAGCCCTGTATCTTCAGTCGGCAGGAAGATATACATGCTGATTCGTTCATCTTTACCGTAAGGCAGGCTTACGGCCTGGAAAAGCTCATTTTCAAGGTAGCGGAATTCTCCACTCTGCAGCATGATCGGGTGCTCTGTTTTTGAGTTGTCGGGCAGGGTAAATGGCATTTCATTGGTAAGATCAGGGGCAAACTGTTCCGACCACTCGCCTTTAAAATAGATGACGTTGATCAGGAAAAGGATTGTATCGGAGCTGATCGGCGGTTCAACAATTTCTTCAATGGCCTTCCGGGTTTGCTCTTTAACCCAATTGTTGATCACATCAGCCGCTTCGGGATCGTTGAAGTCCAGTGATTCAATCTCAGCTTTAAAGTATTCCCTGCTGCGAAGGATGAAGCCTTTCTCAAATTCGAGCCCTTCACGGCCCCACAGTGAATTGGCAACGGATATTTCCACTTCCGGGTCGGGATTTTGCAGGATCGTCAGCAGGTCGGCGAAGGCATCATTTATCTCGTTCCTGCTCATGCCCTGCAGTTGCAGCGCTTTCTCCATGGCGGCACGGGTTTCTCCTTCAGCCCCGTTATAGGCCATACCCAGCGCGGTCAGGATACTCGATGGCGAGATAAAAATATTGTCGTCTGCTTCATTTGCCTGTTGCAGTTCATGAAAAACATTGAAACCGAGGCCGTTGTTCGCCCGGATCAGGCGTTCGTCCAATTCTTCTACCGGTGCGGCCAATCCTTCGCCGGTTTCAAATAAACTGCATCCTGCTACCGGGCTTAAAAGCAGCAGCCCCAGCAGAAATATTCCGCAGGTTTTTCCAAGTTGTGTTTTTAGCATCAGCTTTCTAACCCCCTTGTTGTTCTTCATTAAACTGACCATGGAGCAGAATAAAAGGTTCCGCTCCCGGGCATGAACTTTTATTTAAAGCGAAGGTTACTGTTATATCCACTAAAAATGTTATATTATTAGAATAGGTTTTTTACAGGGGAAAAATGCTGTAAGCTGTGAGGTGTTAGTATTGCTTGACCAAATAAAAAAACTGGTTATCCTTGCTGTTATCTTTTTAACGGTGCTCTTCGTTCTTTTTGTTATTAACCAGACCAACCAGGCAGTAAGCCTTGCTGCCGGTTTGCACCCCTTACTGGGTCAGATTGTTCTCTATACCCTCCTGGCTGTATATGCTGCCGCAATTCTTATTCCCCTGATGGCAATCATGAAAAAACCGGCAGTCCTTTTTCCTCCCGAAGAAACCGGGGGGGAGGTCTACCGGGCTTATATCGAGAAGCTGGCGGCCAGGCTAAAAAAGAATCGGTATATTGAAACCGCACAAATTAACAGTGAAGATATGGATTCAATTGAAGAAGCATTACGGGCTCTTAACAGCAGGGCTGATGAAAGGATTAAGTCAGCAGCGGCTAATGTTTTTGTCATGACAGCTATTTCACAATACGGCGCCCTCGATGCTGTAATTGTGATCCTGGCCCAGTTTCGTATGATCTGGCAGGTAACCTTGCTTTATAATCAGCGCCCCTCTCTACGGGAGTTGACTTATCTCTATGGTAATGTATTTGCCACTGCTTTTTTGGCTACCAGGATTGAGAACCTCGATCTTTTGGAAGATCAACTTGAACCAGTTATAGCTTCGATTATGGGCAGTTCTTTATCATCGCTGACCCCTGCTTTTAACACTGCTGCCAATGTGATCACCAATTCCATAATCCAGGGGTCCGCCAACGCTTACTTAACCCTCAGGGTCGGGGTAATTACAAAAAATTACTGTGCCTCCCTGACCCGAAAGGATAGGAGCCAGCTGCGCCGTATCGCAGCAGCCCAGGCTGCCGCCCTGCTGGCAAAAGTGCTCGCAGAATCAACCTATAAAGTAACCAGGGCTGTAATCAGGGCGACGGCAAAAACCGGGAAAAGGCCATTCCGCTATGGACACGGTATCGTTAAGAAGTCATCGAGAAAAACCTGGGATGCCGGTAAAACAACCTACCGCAAAAGTGAAGAGCTGGCAAAACTCTTCGGGAGTTCGCTGAAAAAAAGCGGCAGGAAATTTAGACTGTACTTTATCAAGTCTAAGCCTGAAGAATAAATTGCGCCTGGTTTAAGGGATTAGCTGCCCTATAACCCTTTATTACCTGGCTTCCCTGATCACGCGCGGTCCGACAGATGAAAGATCTGCACATCCGGTCAGAAGCATTGCTCTTTTTAAATCATCCTGTAATTGTTGATATTGCAGGCGTACCCCTTCGCTGCCTCCGCCTATAGCGGCTATAGCAACAGGGCGGCCGACCAATACCGCTTCGGCCCCCAGGGCAAGCGCTTTAAGGACATCCTCACCGCAGCGGAAGCCTCCGTCAATAAAAATTTTAATTGCCCCCTTAACTGCTGAAGTTATTTCAGGCAGGACTTCTGCCGTGCCGGGGGTAGAATCGAGAGCCCTGCCGCCGTGGTTAGAAACCACCAGCCCTGCAGCCCCGCATTCTGCTGCTTTTATCGCTTCGTCAGCAGTCATTATTCCCTTTAAAATTACCGGGAGGGTTGTGCTGGCGGTAATTTGTCCAAGCCGCGTAACGGACAGGGGCGCTACCGGCTGGTCAGCACGATTAAGGTTTTCAAATCCTGCAGCATCTATATCGATTCCAACCGCGGTAACACCGCTTTTTTCAGCAATTTTTATACGCTTAATTATTTCAGCCCGTTCCCGTGGTTTAATAATGGGGATGCCCTTGCCTTCCGCTTTTTCCCGGATAGCCTGCAGACCCATACCGTAAAGGGGTGGGTCAGGTGAATCTCCGGTAAAGGCAAGTGTTCCTGCACTCTCTGCACCCTCTACCTGGTCAACGATAAACTGATAGTCATCTACATTTCCCAGGAAATTATAGGTCGTCTCACACATTGGCGCTCCAAGGACCGGCATAGAAAGCTTGACACCAAAGAGATCATACCCGGTATCAGGAGTAACAGTGCGATGTATTGTGCGAAGGTTAAGAAGTATTTCGTCAAGTGCGGCTTTATTTCGCATAAAACCAACCCTGCTGCCCCTGCCGCCCATACCCGGAACACCGCTGATACAGGCTCTTCCGTCACAAACAGGGCATACCCGACAGATTTTCTGTAGCTTATGGCGAGCCTGCTTGTGAACTTCTTTTAAATCGGTCATTAGTTATTCTCCTTAAGGTTTTGCAAATTAATAAATGAGCATTTTTATTATATCAAAATGCAGGGGTTGTTAGCTTACCAATTTAGCTTATCTTTCGTTTAAGGCGGCGCATTGGCAATAGTCATAATTTACTGTATAATGAATTAACTGTGTTAGAGGTTCTTATCATGATGCTTTTTTATCTCTGGCCGGTAAATTATTGGGGAGGTTTATAAATGGCTGTTTATCTGATGTATGGTAAGTACAACCCTGCTTCTCTTAAAGAAATTAGCCCTGGCAGAACCGAAAAGGCTAAGGAATTGATTCAGAAAAACGGTGGGTCTGTCAAGGCCGCGTATGCTTTGCTTGGTGATACTGATCTTCTCTTTATTGTTGAATTTCCAGGCATGGAAAATGTAGTTAAAACCTCTGCTGCCATGAGCAATATGTTTGGGATCAGCTTCTCTACAATACCTGCCATAACTATTGATGAATTTGATAAACTGTTCTAAAACACTTGGTGAATTAAATAAAAAATGGTGAAGTGCGTTAGTTCGATACTTCACCATTTTTGATTAAATGGAATACAAAAATTGAAAGGAGAATTTTGCAAAGTGTCCTCACAGTGTGCCGCCGAGGGTCCGGGATCATTTAAAAGAATATAGTCGCTGTTTGGGGTGCAGGCGCATTTACTGGAAAGGCACTCATTACAAAAATATGGCCCGGTTTGTTAACCGGCTTAAATCAGAATGAGGCTAATTATGTTAACACGAAACCACAGCTCAACGGTTAACCCGACCGCTTTGCAGCCAGTTCTAAAAATTCTACAATATCTTTTTTAATCAAGGCCAGTGATTTATCCCAGAAATCGCGGGAATAGAGATCAATATCGACCATTTTTGCCACTTCAGTAGCGGTTTTACGTCCTGTAGCTTTAAGGAGCATATTGTAATCCGTCAGGAAGGCTTCTCCCCTTTCCAGGTAAAGGCTATAGATGCCAAGGCCAAATAACAAACCGAAAGCGTAGGGAAAGTTGTAAAAATTGGTTTCGGCTGAATAATAGTGGGGTTTACTCAGCCAGGCGTAGGGATGTAGATATTCATGGTTTAGAGCTTCACCGTATGCTTCTCTTTGAGCCTGGAGCATTAGTTCTTTTAACTCTTCAACACTCAAAGAAGCTTTTTCCCTGTGAGCGAAAAGATTACTTTCAAAAATGTAGCGGCTGTAGATATCAATAATTACCTGGCCAGCCTGGCTGATTTTGCTTTCCAAGATAGAAAAAGCCTGTTCGGAATCCGCTTCTTTTATGGCCGCATTAGTTACAATGGTTTCACTGAAAATAGAAGCTGTTTCAGCAAGGGGCATAGGGTAATCAGTATTTAAGATACTTTCCCCGTT
>SLHT01000086.1 GCA_007136055.1 Syntrophomonadaceae bacterium | reverse complement strand
TTCATATCGAGCAGTACCGTATAGTTGCCCGTGGCAGCCACAAAGAGATCAAAGCCCTGGCCCTGCCGGCAAAAGCAGGGGAGGTCTTGGAACTGGCCATTGAAGAGCAGCACTCGACCAACCCCGGCCACGGTATAGCCCGCATCCAGGGTTTTGTGATCAACGTGGAAGGGGCGGGAGAAAAAGTCGGCCAGGTAGTTAAGGTAGAGATCAAAGATGTTAACCGCACCTTTGCCAGGGCGGTACTGAAAAAGTAATAATTTTATATGCGCTGATTAAGAAGGGCATTTGAATTGCTGCTAAAAAGCAAACTTTTATAACTTTTACAGCTAACGTGTTCTCACGAGAATTTAAACTAGATTTGTTTATTTTACAGGTAAAAAGATATCCTTTAAACAGCTTTTTACCTGGAGCAGTTATTTCAGCTAATAAATCATTCGCCCCTCAACATAAAGGCGGGTTTTTTCCTGTTCCGGTTCGGTAAAAATCTTCTCTGTCGGCCCCGTTTCAACAACCCTGCCCCTGTCAAGAAAGATTACTTCACCGGCAATACGGCGGGCCTGGAAAACATTGTGAGTAACTATAACAACTGTAATTGATTTTGACTTGTTCATTTTGACGATCATATTCTCGATCAGTTCAATATTAAAGGGATCAAGGTTTGCTGTCGGTTCATCCAGCAGCAGCAGTTCCGGATCAAATGCGACAGCTCTTGCGATAGCTACCCGCTGAGCTTCCCCGCCCGATAAAGTGTCGGCGCGGCGGTAAGCCAGATCTTTCATCCCTACCTGTTCGAGAAGCTTGTCGACCCGTATTTTTATTTCAATGCGGCTGTAATTACGAGCCTGCAGACCATAAGCAACGTTTTTCCAGACAGTTTCTCTAAACAGGTGGGTTTTCTGGAAAACCAGTGTCATCCTGCGCTGCAGGCTTAGACGTGCTGCACCATTTGACGGGATTGACAGCCCTTGGAAATAAAGTGAACCGCTGTCAGGAGGCGTTAGCAGGTTAATGATTCTAAGCAGGGTGCTCTTGCCTGCTCCACTGGGGCCGATCAGGCCGTAAATCTTCCCTTTCTGCAGGGTTAGGGAATCGATACTAAGCACTTCATGGTCATACTTCTTTCTTATCCCGGTCATTTTTACCATTGTCTGCTCACTATTAATTGCTGTTCCCTCCCCTTTGAATGTTATATAAAAAAGAATTAATGAAAAAGGAAATGATTAGAAGAATAACTCCAAGGCCGATGGCCAGCTCGAAGTTGCCCTTACGGGTTTCAAGAACTATAGCCGTGGTCATAACCCTGGTCTGGCCTGCAATGTTGCCGCCCACAATCATTACTGCGCCGACTTCGGCAATAATCCGCCCAAACCCGGTGATTATTGCCCCCAGAATAGCGATTCGCGATTCCTTTATTACTGTCCAGATCACCAGCCCGTGGCCTGCGCCAAGCGATTGGGCTGTTTCAATTACAGAGGCACCTTTCGAACGAACACCGATCATTGTCAGGCCGGCAATAATAGGAGTGGCCAGTGTTACCTGGGCAATAATCATTGCCGTAGGTGTATAGATCAAGCCTAAAACGCCGAAGGGCCCCATTCGTGATATCAGTAAATAAATCAGCAGGCCGGCTACCACGGGAGGTGTGCCCATAAAAGTGAAAATCAATTTGCTTATAAGGCGGGTTTTGTTTTCCGGCCTCAAGCCCAACAGAGCCCCCAGCGGCACGCCGAACAGTGTTCCGGTAATGATCGCCAGCCCTGAAACACGAAGTGACAGGAAAACAATTTGTAAAAGGTTGGCATCCAGGGAGATAATCAAACGAAACGCTTCTATAATTCCTTCTAAAAGTTGATACAAAAACTAGCCTCCCTTAGTTATGCCGGGTCCGTTATTTCTGTTTGTCCGGGAAAAATAAAGTTATTCCGTTTACCTGGTATGATTCAATCAAGTCTTGTCCCTGTTCTGAAACCAGGAACAGGATATATTTCATCGCATCATCATATTTTACATGACCGTGTTTGTCAGGGTTTACTGCCATAACTCCATAATGATTATACAGGGTGGGATCCTCTTCGAACAAAACCTCAAGATCCAGGTTTGCCTTTGCTGCTTCATAAGTGCCTCTGTCGGTTAGGGTGTAACCGAGCACTTCATTTGCAAAGCGCAGGGTATCGCCCATGCCCTGCCCTATGGAGTAATACCAGTTTCTGTCCGTTGTTTCAATTTCTGTTTTGTTCCAGAGCTTTTCTTCCATGCGGTGGGTTCCTGAATTGTCCCCGCGTGAAATGAACTTGCTGCCCGAGTCGGCAATCAGAGTGTATGCTTCTTTAGCTGATCTGGCGGTCCTGATTTTGGCCGGATCATCAGCAGGGCCAATTATGATGAAAGTGTTATACATCAGATCAAATCGGTTTACAAAATACCCTTCTTTTACCATGGCCAATTCAGATTCCCGATCGTGGACAAGTAAAACATCAGTATCCCCGCGCCGGCCTGTTTCCAGTGCTGCTCCGGTTCCCTGAGAAACAACCTGGACAGTAATGCCGGTTTGTTCGGCAAACACCGGGTTAATATAGTCGAGCAACCCTGAATCGTAAGTGCTGGTTGTAGTAGCCAGGCGTATGAAGTGTTCCATGCCTGCCTCATTCCGGTTGTTTCCTTCCCTGATGCATCCGGCAGTTAAAACCAGGAAAGCAATGGTGATTAAAAAAAAGCCCGGAAACTTGCTGTTATTCTTCCCGTGAACCACTTTATGCACCACCGTTCAAACTTTAGTTTGGAAAATAAAAATCGCAATTCCCGTTGGAAAATGCGATAATTAAGCCTGCTATCGACCCTTCTTTCCGCAACGGGAGGCGCAGTCGTTTCCAACTGGACCCTGTCGTCCATTCTTCATAGCGTATTTTTCGCCTTAGAAGAAATGGATCGAAGGTTATCTTTGTGCAATTTAATTTCATTTGCATTTTATTATATACTCTGGCTAAGGTCAAGTATATGCGCAATAAATATTAAATATTAAAGAACGGTGAAATAGCAGGTCAAAATTAGCTTTTCCGCTGCCATTTGAGTTATACTTTATGGGGAGGTTTTGTTAATGAACGATTATAGTTGGGTGCCCAGAGTATTTGCAGCACTGGATCCGCACATTGCGAATCTGTTAAAAAATAGGAATTTGTCTTTGCTTAAGGTAAATATAGCCTGCCGGACTCTCACTTCTGAAGAAGCTCTCGGTGACCCCGGGAGGGATGACTTCCCTCTTCAGAAAGGCAAAGAAAAGCTGATGCAGGCGGAAATTGCAGGGTTCGCCGGACAGGCTTTTACAGACTGCCCGGGAAATTTTGCGGGAACTGTGGAAAACATTCTAAAGCTTCTCCCGGTTAATAATTTTAATCGGGCAGCGGTTGTGGCCTCTTTAAATGCTTTGTTGCGCAGTATTAATAAAATTGAAGGGACTATTCATTGCAAGGATTCCGGCCCGCGGTTGTGCAGCAGCTATCTGGTAGAAGAAATCTCTGGCCGTTACGGCAGGCCTAAAATTGCCATGGTCGGTTTGCAACCGGCAATGGCCGAAGCGCTTTCCGCTGTTTTTTCCCTGCGAATAGTAGATCTTGATCAGCAGAATAAAGAAAAAAGATTCAATGATACTCTCGTGGAAACAGAGGGATACTCGGTTAGTGAGCTGGAAAAGTGGTGTGACTTATTACTGGTTACGGGCAGCACCATCATTAACGGCACAATTGATCAATTTCTTGAACTGAAAAAACCGGTTATCTTTTTCGGAACTACCATTGCCGGCCCGGCTCGATTATTGGGTCTTAACCACTTTTGTCCGCTCGGTATCTGAAGGCAGCAAAAATGATAGAAAGGTGAGCGGGGCACCTGTAACTCTTATTTTGCAGTAGATTGGCAGTAAATGCTATTTTTAAGCAGCTCAAAATGTGACAGGTACACCATCAGACTGTCAGCGTCCCCTATCATGAGATTGACAAAGGCAGGGGCGCGTGTTAAAATCTGCATTAGATTTAATGCCGCACGAAGAAGGTCGAAAATGCCCCGTAAACCCGGGCTACCAGCTTCGGCGAGTCCTTACGGGGGGTTTATCTATGTACGCAATTATTGAGACAGGTGGAAAGCAATACCGCGTCGAAGAAGGCAAAACCATTCGCGTGGAAAAGCTTCCGGTGGAAAAAGGCGAGACTGTTATATTTGACCGGGTATTGATGTTTAACAACGGCAAGGAAATGCAGGTTGGTAAACCGTATCTGGATAACTACAAAGTTGAAGGCAAGGTTGTCGCTTCTGGCCGCGGCAAAAAAATTACCGTATTCAAATTTAAAGCTAAAAAGAATTATCGCCGCAAGCAGGGCCACAGGCAGCCCTACTCGGATGTGATGATTAGTTTGGTTAGTAGTTAATTTTTTCTGGTTGCGTGAAAAATATATTCTAATATTGTCAGGCATGAAAGAGAGGTGTCTTAAATGGCTCATAAAAAAGGTGTAGGCAGTTCCCGTAACGGTAGAGATAGTAATGCTAAACGACTTGGCGTTAAGCGTTACGGAGGGCAGCTGGTTAAAGCTGGTAGCATTATTATCAGGCAGAGAGGAACACGCTTCCACCCTGGACTAAATGTTGGTAAGGGCAGCGATGATACCCTGTTTGCCAAGGCCAACGGCCGTGTAGTTTTTGAATATGACAGTCGTGCCAAGAAGCAGGTTAGTGTCTATCCGGAAGAAGCAGCAGCAGTAAATTAGTCTTTATTCTGCCCGGGTCTGTCGGCCCGGGTCTTTGTTTATACTCTCCTTTAATTAGGGCATGGCTGCAGGTGATCGTGGACTAATGTTCGTAGACGAGTTAGAGCTTTTGGTACGCGGAGGCCGCGGAGGTAACGGTGTGGTTTCGTTCCGTCGGGAAAAGTATGTGCCCAAGGGCGGTCCTGACGGTGGCGACGGTGGCGACGGTGGCTCAGTTTACCTGTGGGCTGACCTTTCTAAACACAGTTTTCTTGATCTGCGCTATCGGCGCTTGCTTAAAGCGTCCGATGGCAGTCATGGACGGGGTAAGAACCGTCACGGAGCTGCCGGCGCAGATTTACTAGTTCCTGTCCCGTTAGGAAGTATTGTTCGTGATCAAAAAAATAATGTAATTGCCGACTTGACGCTGCCAAACCAAAAAGCTCTCGTTGCCGCAGGCGGTAAAGGCGGCAAGGGAAACGCCCGTTTTGCCACATCCCGCAGGCGTGTGCCCCGCCTGGCTGAAAAAGGCCTGCCCGGAGATGAAAAAGTTTTATTTCTGGAGCTTAAGCTAATGGCCCAGGTCGGGCTGGTCGGCTTTCCCAATGCCGGTAAATCGACCCTGTTGGGGCGGATAACAGAAGCTAAGCCTAAAGTGGCTCCGTACCCTTTTACTACGATTACTCCCAACCTGGGAGTGGTTAAAGTTGGCGATACAGGAAGCTTTGTTGTCGCTGATCTGCCGGGTTTGATTAAAGGGGCACATAAAGGAGCAGGCTTAGGCTACCGCTTTTTGCGTCATGTGGAAAGAAACCTTCTATTGCTATTCTTAATTGATTTATCTCCCGACGCTCAACCTGATCCTGAAAAAGCTTACCGGTTGCTGCAGCAAGAACTGGAGCAGTTCAGTTCCCGGCTGACAGCTTATCCACGCGTTGTGGTCGGTAATAAATTAGATCTGACCGAAGCTGCAAAGCAGCTTGATGTGCTGCGTGGAGCTGTTTTCGATGTTGATGGCGAGGATACTCCGGTTTTTGCTATTTCTGCTGCAACAGGTGAAGGGGTGGAAGAACTGATTTGCTATCTTCATGGCAGGGTAACAACCCTTTCTGCACAAAAAAGCAAAACAGATGCGGAAGAAGTTATCAGGATTGAACAGACGGATCATCTTCCCCTGGCAATAGAATCAAATGGCGATGTTTACATAGTAAGCGGAACTGCTGTTGAAAAAATGGCTGCCAAAACTGATTTTGATAGCGAAGAAGCGCTGCTTCGCTTTCAAAATTACTGTCGGCGCAGCGGGCTCGATAAAGAGTTGAAAATAAAGGGCATAAAAGAAGGCGACACAGTCCGTATCGGACAGGAAGAATTCACCTATTTCGAATAGCCTTACAAAGGAGAATCCAGTGTTCTTTTTTAACGCTCAGTCAAACAAAACCGGAAGCTTGAATGTCGGCCTTATGGGTGGGACTTTCGACCCTATCCACATGGGTCACCTGGTTACCGCTGAAGAAGCAAGGCAGCAGTTTAATCTTGACTATGTAGTCTTTGTGCCGACCGGAATTCCCCCCCATAAAGATGAAAAAACTGTATCATTTCCTGAGCACCGTTACCTGATGACTTCCCTGGCTGTAATGTCCAACCCTTCATTTTTTGTATCCAGGTTCGAGATAGACCATGCAGCGCCGACTTACACCATTGATACCGTCAGGCATTTTGCCTGTGGTAAAGAATCGGGGCTGGAAGTATTTTTTATAACCGGAGCCGACGCCATCTTGGAGATATTTACCTGGAAAGATTACGAAGAACTCCTGCGTCTTTGTACCTTTATTGCAGTATCAAGGCCGGGTTATTCTCTGGATCGTTTCTATGAAAGCCTGGATCGCAGTTGTCCTGAAATGAAACATAAAGTGCACCTGCTTGAGATACCCGCTCTTGCTGTATCATCGACCTTTATCAGGGAAAGAGTCGCTCTCAGTAAAACGATTAAGTACTTGACCCCTGAACCGGTAGAGCAATATATCAAAAAACACGGGTTGTATCGGGTCAGCTTATGAACAGGTTTTAATAACTTAGAAATAGGTTATAATTTAAACGGAGGTGAAAGGTTAAATGCAAAAAACTCTATACGTGGGGAATATCCCCTGGAGCACCAAGGAAGATGATCTGCAGGAGTTTTTTTCTCAGTACGGGGAAGTCTTAGAGTGTCGGATTATTACCGAAAGGGCTACAGGGCGTTCCCGCGGTTACGGTTTTGTTGAAGTTAACGAAGAAAACATGGAAGCAATTATGGAGCAAACCAATGGCGCCGAAATGGAAGGACGAAAACTTGTAGTAAACGAAGCAAAACCGCGAGAGCAGTAGTACATGAATTATCCTTACTTAATGAAAGAAATGCTTGACGATGAGTTATACAGGCACTGTCTTTATACAGCAGAAGCAGCGGCTTCTTTGGCTAAGTGCTATGGTATCGATTCGGAGAATGCTTACTTGACCGGGATGGTTCACGATTACGGCAAAAGGTATTCTGCTCAGGAACTGCTTGGCAAAGCCGAAGAGTTGGGTTTATCGTTAGATCCGATTACCAGGAGGCAGGGCAAACTGCTTCATGCTCCGGTAGGCGCCGCTTTACTTGAAAAAGAGCTTAAGATAAGCGATGCCGAGATATTAGAAGCTGTTGCATGCCATACTACCGGTCGCAGCAGTATGACCTTGTTTGAAAAAATTATTTATCTGGCAGATAAAATTGAAAAAAGTCGTCAGTTTGAAGGAATTGAAAAAATCAGGAGGACTGCCTACACTAACCTCGAACAAGCACTTATAGCTGTAATCGATGCAGCGATCGGTTCTGTCCTGTCCAGGGGGCTGTTGCTTCATCCACGATCCGTTGAATTTCGCAACAGTCTTTTGATGGAAATCGAGGAACAAGATTAAATAAATTAACGGAGGTGATGTTATTTGGCACAGGAATCGGCCAAAGGCTCCCGGGAATTGGCCTTATATGCCGCGCAGCTTGCGTCGGAAAAA
The DNA here is from genome assembly GCA_007136055.1 of Syntrophomonadaceae bacterium. GTDB lineage: Bacteria > Bacillota > Dethiobacteria > DTU022 > DTU022 > T3SED10-7. The sequence goes on along the minus strand of SLHT01000086.1, from coordinate 1,618 downwards.
AAAGGGCATGATCTCCATTTGCTTGAAGTCGGCCGGATATCTATTGTTGCCGATTATTTTTTACTTGTAACCGGAGCTTCTGCAGTCCAGGTTCATGCAATTTGCGATTACCTGGTAGAAACTCTTAAAAAAGCTGGTCATTATACGTTACGGATTGAAGGTTACCGTGAAGGCTGGTGGGTTATATTAGACTATGGCGGGCTGGTTGTCCATCTCTTTCAGCCTGAGGCAAGAATTTTTTACGACCTGGAGAGGCTCTGGTCTGAGGCCCCACGGGTATATCTGGATGAATCGGGAGATAATCCTACTTCTTTGTCTGATTAACCGGGATTAAATTATTGGGGGTCGGAAAGATGGATCAGAAAGCTTTGCATCAGTTGGTTTCGGTTGCTGCGTCTGTTAAAATGAATCCGGCGGGTGATCAATATAGTTCTCTGTCTTTACCAGCCTCAAAGGAAATGGCTAAAAAACATGGTATTAGCAGACGAATGGTCGAAATTGCCGCTCTTGAAGCTGAAATTATCCCTGAGCGCTATCAACGCAGTATCGGCACAGTAGGTATTGAGGGCCAAATCAGGCTTCTTAAATCGACTGTCGGTGTTGTAGGTGCCGGTGGACTGGGTGGCTTTGTCCTCGAACTTTTAGCCCGCATGGGTGTAGGAAGGTTGATAGTTGTCGATGACGATGTTTTCAATGAGAGCAATTTGAATCGGCAGTTGATTGCGCATGAAAAAAACCTTGAGTATCCTAAAGCAGATGCGGCGGCAAAGCGCATTTTTGAGATAAACGGTGCGGTGGCCGTAAAGGCATTTAACAGGCGGGGGGATGTTTCAAATCTGCCGGAAATTTTTGAAGGGTGCGATCTTCTCCTCGATTGTCTTGACAACCTTTCCTCACGTTATGACCTGGAAAAAGTTAGCAGCAAGTTAGGTGTTTACATGATTCACGGCGCTATTGCCGGATTTTTGGGCCAACTGGCCGTTATCAGGCCGGATCAACCTGTCCTCAAGTATATTTACGGGCCGGAGGGTGAGGGTAAGTTTGATAAAGGTGCAGAGGTTCAGCTGGGTAATCCGGCAACAACTCCTGCAATGCTTGCCTCCTGGCAGACAAACGAAGCAGTAAAGATTCTGGCTGGACTTGAAGGTGTTCTTCCAAAAGATAAACTGTTAATTATCGATATGCAGTCCGGCGAATCGTTTTTACTGGAGGTAAATACCTCGTAAATACCTGAAAATAATCTCGCTATTGACAAGGCTAAATAGCGTGCATATAATGTAAATTGTACTCGAGGTGCTATATTCTTACTTGATGATGGGAAGCAGTAAGCAGGGATGCTTAACTAGAGAGTCGGGAATTGGTGAAAACCGGCAGGCAAAACTGCTGAACTCGTCCTGGAGAAGCTGCGGTGAAAACTAAAACCGCAGCCGTATAACCGGCGTTAACGGAATAAAGCGGGTAGCATAACGGGGGGCTGTGGCGCAGTGGGAGCGCGCTTCCTTGGCATGGAAGAGGTCGCGGGTTCAACTCCCGCCAGCTCCACCACATGTTTGACCAATAAGGGTGGTACCGCGGGTATAATCAATCCGTCCCTTTACCGGGCGGATTTTTTTATTAG
>SLHT01000271.1 GCA_007136055.1 Syntrophomonadaceae bacterium | reverse complement strand
TAAAATAGATTATACACATTTATATCCATGGAGTCCTTTTACTCTAACAGAACATAAATTAAATTTTTTATGAAGATTGCATATAACAGCATTTGTGCTTTTATAGCACTTTTGCGCGAAGCATAAAACAACTCCATGAATAAACACATTGGAAGTGGTTTAAATTAATCTTACCGATTTTGGTCTTCTTGTAAAGGCACTGCGAAAAAGCTGTGTAGATGAAAACGGAAACCCCATGACCCGGGAAAGCTTAAGTGAATCTATTCATTTAACACCAAACCAGCTGGGCAGGCTTGAAAGAGGTGACAGGAAATATTTAGACACCCAAACTCTACAGCTTTTGGCTAAGGCCCTAAACCTTACAAATCTTGAGCAAAGAGAATTCTTTCTCGCTGCCGTTGGTCAAAGGGATAAGCACCTCTTCAACCAGGAGAAGCCCGAGCAGCAGCTAAATAATTTGGTTAACCTGATGGAAAGTTTACAGGTTCCGGCTTTTACCATGGACCCTTATGGTGACATAGTAGCTGTAAACGCTTCTTGTCTTAATCTTTTTTTATTGACCCCTGAATTAATTGATTACTTCCAATCTTACCCCATTGCATTTAACAACATGTACTATATGTATTCTCCCGATCTTGGCTATAAAGATTTAGTCGGCCCAATATGGCAGGAAGTTGTGGCAATAGAAATCCTGCTTTTCCGGCGATCAACCCTGCGTTACAGACATACAGCTTACTTCAAGTATGTTTTTCAAGAACTAAGAAAGTTTGAGCAGTTTGATATCGATTGGTACACAAGCCATAGGAAAACCAAAAACTATGATTTAACCTACGAATCCTTCGATTACGACCACCCCCGCTATGGCCCTTTATCCTACATTGCCACCGAAACACTTATCTATACCCAAAAAGGGGATTTATACCTGATTTTTTATAACCCTGCTGACCAGTTGACATCTGAAGTTTTTCGCAAACTAAAAGGTCCCAACAAAAACCATACTCTGAAACTGGCAAGCTGGCCGGAAAAATTAATGGTTTAGAATCCAATTATTTGCGGAAAACAGGTTTGTTTTGACAACTTAAATAAGAAAAGGTAGAATAAGCAAGTAATACATTATCAATATTATCGATATTATGTTATTTATGGTTCGGGAGGTTTTAGACAATGCAATTATCAACGAAGGTACGTTATGCAGCAAGGGCAATGATTGAACTAGCCTTGAATTATACTGTGGAACCGATCCAGCTAAATGACATCGCCTGCAAGCAGGATATCTCTGTTAAATACCTGGAGCAAATTATGGCTCCGCTGAGGGCAAGGGGATTAGTGCGAACACAGAAAGGAAGCCGCGGCGGTTATCACCTGGCCGTAAAACCTGAAGAGGTAACCCTTTATGATATTGTGGAAAGTATCGAGGGGTCAATGGCTCCTGTCGCCTGTGTCGATAATGACAATTACTGCGATAGAGCTAATCTGTGTGTGACTCGTTCCGTATGGGCCCGGGTTAAAGATGCAGTGAAAAAAGAACTGCAGGCAAAAAGTCTTGCTGAGTTGGCTAAAGAGCAGGAGAAGCTATATTTTGAGAAAGTGTAAAAATTCTCACCCTCGCGATCTCTAGTCTACAGTGAGATATTAAATAGCTTCCTTGGCATGTAACGAGTAAATATCCCCAGGCATTTATCCGGCAATATGGGTGCGGTAGCCTTTTTTAGTCAGAAGGTTTACCGCTTTTTGTTGGTTTTCTTTGCTTCTGAATCCGATGCGGATGCTTCCTCCCGCTAACTCCCTAACGTGTAGAATTTCAATAGCATCGATGTTTATGCCTGCTTCACCTAAGTGGGTAGTGATCTCTCCGATTACACCCGGGGTGTCACGAACGAGAACTATTACATCGAATATTTCAGGAAGTATGCCGCGGCCGCGGTGAGGAATATTACTGCGATAGTCACGGGCCTGCTGGAGGTATTCTTCCATTGCTTCGGCACTTGGTTCTGTTAAATGCTTTTCTAAGGAGTTTAGACTCTCTTTATATCTTTTTAGAGCAGCCAGCAAAGCCCAACGGTTGCTGATACAAATATCACGCCATACATCGGGGTTACCCAGGGCAATGCGGGTGCTGTCGCGAAAGCCACCTGCAGCGAGGGTGCGCACCAGCTCAAGATCGTCTGTGCCGACAACGCTTTGGACAAGGGCGGCAGCTGTTAGGTGAGGAAGATGGCTGACCGAGGCTACAACACGGTCGTGAGTCAGGGAATCTAAAATTAACGGTTGCGCTCCCGCTTCTTCAAGCATATTGGAAAGCTTAGCAGTTACCTCTTTTGGAGTAGTGGGGCCGGGGGTAAGAACATAAATGGCATTTTCAAGAAGGGCAGGATCGGCGCCCCTAATACCGCTTTCCTCCGAACCGGCCATCGGATGGCCCCCGATAAAAGATACCCCTTCAGGTATAATAGTTTCAACCGCTTCCATAATCCAGGCCTTGGTACTGCCGACATCGGTGACCAGGGCCCCTTTACGGGCAGCAGGAAGGATTTCTTTTAACAGTTCTACCGTGCTGAGAACAGGAACAGCGAGAATAATCAGATCTGCTTCCTGTACGGCCTCTAAAACGGAGGCGGCAGTTTTATCAATTGCTCCCCTTTCTACAGCCCGGGTGCATGTTTCCAAATCGTGGTCGTAACCGGTAATTTCTTCTACCAGGCACCTTTCCCGCAGGGCAATGCCGATACTGCCACCAATCAGACCGGTGCCGATGAGGGCAGTTTTGCGGTAAAAGCAGTTTGTTTTAGATGAGCTTTCCGACACTAAGCGCCACTCCTTTTAGTTCATTGAGCAAACTCTGAAATTGCTTGGGGGTCAGAGACTGCGGCCCATCGGAAAGAGCCTCCTGGGGGTTGGGATGAACTTCGATCATCAGGCCATCTGCTCCAGCGGCTAGAGCAGCTTTGCTCATAGCGGGAACGAGACCCGACAGGCCTGTGCCATGGCTGGGGTCAACAATAATAGGCAGGTGACTGAGTTGTTTAATCAGGGGAACGGCACTTAAGTCCAAAGTGTTGCGGGTGTAGGGTTCAAAAGTGCGAATTCCCCTTTCGCAGAGAATTACTTCATAATTACCGCCGCTTAAAATGTATTCGGCAGCCATAAGCCATTCCTCGATGGTAGCCGAGAGGCCTCTCTTAAGGAGAACAGGTTTGCGGATTTTACCGAGTTCTCGAAGCAGGTAGTAATTTTGCATGTTGCGGGCACCGACCTGAATGATGTCGGCGCAGTCGGTTACCTGGTCGACGGTGAACTGGTCCATGACCTCGGTGACAATAAGCAAGCCTGTTTTGACGCGCACTTCTTTAAGAAAGTCAAGTCCTTCCTGTTCTAAACCCTGAAAGCTGTATGGGGAGGTGCGCGGCTTGAAGGCTCCCGCACGGAGGATTTTTGCTCCACCTGCTTTAACCGCTTCAGCGGCCTGGAGAAGCTGCTCTTCGTTTTCTATGGCACAGGGGCCGGCCATGACGGTCAGGTCGGCGGCGCCGATGGTTATATCACCGATCTTGATCACCGTATCGGCAGGGTGAAACTCACGCCCGGCCAGTTTGAAGGGGCGGGTGATAAAGACCACCTGCTCAACTTCGGGCATCGCTTCCATAGCCTGGGCCGCTTCTTCGCGACGCTGGCCAATTACTCCGATTACAGTACGGTTTTCACCAGTGGAAAGATGGACACCGTAGCCCATCTGTTCAAGCTTGTCGGTAATTTTTTTAATTTCCTTTTCTTTCGCGCCTGGGTTCATAACGACAATCATAGGTTTAACCTCCTTTAATATCAGCTAAACCGGAGAAAAACCTGGACTCTTAGTTTTCTATTCTCCCAGTAATCGTTCTCAGGTTTCACCAAAATTACGTTAATTTGCGAAACTCTTAAAGCCCTTTAAACTCCGAGCACTACTGAAAGCAAACGTGGTCTGCAGCGCCAATGTGTTCACCTTCATCAATATTGAGACGCCCGCGGTAGAAAACATTTTGGGGAACTCCTTTCCCGCTGAATCCTTCATGGTGACATGTTTGCATTCCTTATTCCAGACGATGATCAAGCCATTTTCATCAAAAGCATCGATCACTATCGGCAGGTTGTCCATTAACAGCTGCAATCGATCTTTTTCTTCTTTCCAGTTCATTTATGAGCCCTTCGTCTGCATATTTCATGTTGTTCAAGCCGCGCCAAAGATAATTATTTTAAGCGTTACGGCACCCTGTCACTTTTACTTTTCAATCACGGTTATCAGGGCGTAATAATTTATCCGCAAGAATCGGAGCGGCGGTCGCGGAAGAATTGCCGGATATTCCTTGCTTCCCGATCGTGTTGAGGTCGAGATCGCCGACTATAACTTCATCATCTTCGTGGCTGGCTTGGATTAGGGCTACTATTACCTTTCTGGTCACCGTTGAGCCTCCATTTTATAAACACTTAGAAGTCAAATAGGGAAAATAATTGCCTTGCGCATCTTTACCCTCGCTGTTCCCTCGGGGATAAAGATGTTACCTGTAATTGTACCCAGCCGGGGAAAATGGCATGTCATACAATAAACTGTAAAGAGTTTCTTAAAGTTATTTTTACCCAGGAATTCCACCATGTTTAAGTCTTGAATCCTCAATCAGTCTGTAAAGTTACAGCAGGAGTTCAGCAATTTGAATTGAATTTGTAGCTGCTCCTTTACGAATGTTGTCTGACACAACCCAGAGATTGAGACCATGATTTATTGAATAATCTGGACGGATACGGCCAATGAAGACGGCATCTTTGCCTTCTGCCTCAAGCGGTGTAGGATATTCGAGTTGTTCCGGGTTATCAATAACCAAAACACCCGGGGCACTTTCTAGCAGCGCACGAGCTTCATCTGCGCTGAGAGCCTGCTCCAATTCAATGTTCAGGGCAATAGAATGTCCGTTGATAACCGGAACCCTAACCGTGGTTGTAGTGACGGGCAGACCGGGAAGATTCATAATCTTCCTGGTTTCCTGGATCATCTTTATCTCTTCTTTGCAGTAACCATCATCGACAAAAACGTCAATTTGAGGGACAAGGTTAAAAGCAATCTGGGATGTACGGAGGGCTCCTTTATGAGGAATGCGTTCGGTTTTGACCGGTTTGCCATCCAGGTAAGCACGGCACTGTTCCTGCAGTTCTTCAACCGCTTCTTTACCGGCACCAGATACGGCTTGATAGGTAGCGGCAACGACCCTTTTCAGTACTGCTGCTTTATGTAGGGGCTTTAAGGCCACAACCATCTGGATGGTCGAACAATTTGGGTTGGCAATAATGCCTTTATGGCTGTTAACCGTTTCGGGATTGACTTCTGGTATAACGAGAGGCACTTCTTTATCCATGCGAAAAGCGCTGCTATTATCGACAACTACTGCTCCGCGCCTGGCTGCTTCGGGGGCCAGTTCTTTACTTAGATCTCCTCCCGCACTGAAAAAAGCGAAATCGACACCTTCGAAAGACCGGGAGCTTGCTTCTTCCACTGTATAGATAACGGAGCTCACTTTAAGCTTTTTCTTTGCCGAACGAGCAGAAGCCATTAGTTTCAAGCTGTTAATCGGGAACTGCCGCTCAATCAGAACATCGATCATCTTTTGTCCTACCATCCCTGTTGCGCCAACTACAGCTACATTATACTTTTTTGTCACTTGTTCTCCTCCTGATGTTCAGTTTGCAGTTCGGTAGAATCTTCTTTACAACCTGGTTTATCAAGTAAAAACCCTGTAATAACCGGCTTATATTGCGGATAATCTTTAACCCTGTTGTCCCACTTGCGAATAAAAAAGTAAATTAAGGCCATCAGGATAAAACCTGCAGCCACAGCCTGCAACTCCTGGTTGCCTGTATAGCCCAAGCCGTCTGCAATCTGAAGCCATAGGAAAATACCGAAAACCAACCCGCTCAACGGCACGAGATAAAGCATGAAGGTCAGAAATAAAACCTGACGATCGTTTGACTCTATAACCACCCGCTGACCCTCTTCGGCCTGGATTGGATTGTGAGCTTCAATGGTTATGCTGCGCTTACTTTCACCCAAAATTCCGCATTTTCCGCATTCCCCGCATATTAAATGACGCTGCAGGCTAACCGCTGCAGTTTCGCCTTTGGTTTCGGTGATTACTCCATATTGTTCCATTGTTATCTCCTCCTGAGAAGTTAAAATAATATTAGCACAACACGACAGTAGTCACAAGGGGACAAACCGATCTATGAATTTTGAAGAATCGCGGGACAGGGGGACAGGGACAGGGGGACAGGTTCCTTGTCCCTGATTAATGTTATATTGAATATTTGTTAAATTATGGTGGGACAAAGAACCTGTCCCCCTGTCCCGATATGGTTGTTATTTCCATGCCTGAGATAAAAAAGGTGGGACGGTTTTCTCGTCCCACCTTACTGTTTATTGACTTGTTGGTTTGCTTTTTAGGCAAAGGCTTCGGGTATTTCTTTTAAGACGGCATAGTTAAAAACGGGGCCGTCTTTGCATACGTACATATTTCCTGCGTTGCAGCGGCCGCATTTGCCGATGCCGCACTTCATCCTGTTTTCCAGGGTTGTGTAGATCTGATCGTCTTTGAAACCCAGTTTTTTGAGATTTTCTAAGACGAAGCGGATCATGATTGGCGGGCCGCAGGTAATCGCTATGGTGTTCTCAGGCGAGGGGTTTAAGTCTAATAGCATCTGGGGAACAAAACCGACATTGTGACTCCAGTCCTCTTCTTCCACGTCAATTGTTAAGTGGCAGGAAAGATCATCACATTTGTTCATTTCTTCAAATTCGCCCTTGAAGCAGAGATCGTTTGAGGTACGCGCGCCGTAAATCATGGTCAGCCCATCGTATTTGTCCTGGTTGGCCCTAACATATTCGACAATGGGGCGCAGAGGGGCCTGACCGATACCTCCGCCGATGGTCAGGATTTTTTTACCCTGCCATTCATCAACGGGAAAGTTGTTGCCGTAAGGGCCGCGGACCATCATTTTATCACCCGTTTCGAGCTGATGCAGGGCCTGCGTTACTTTACCCATGCGCATTACGGAAAAGCGCAGGAAATCTCCTTCGGTCGGGGAACAGGATATTGAAATCATGCTCTCTCCGACACCTAGCACGCCGATCATGGCGCATTGCCCAGGTAGATGGCTCCACTCTTCACGCACTTTCTCATCGTCGAAAACGATCTTAAATGTTTTTATGCAGCGCTCACCACCCGTTTCATACCAGGTTTCCTTTACGGTTGCCGGGTAGGGGATATAGGGGTTTTCGTTGGTTTTCATAGCGCCTCCTTCACCTGCCTTATGGTTTCTATAATGTCGATATTGACAGGACAGAGGTTTGTACACCGACCACAGCCGACGCAGGCAATTACGTCAAACTTATCGACATAGTAACTGTATTTATGGCTGATGCGGTTCCTGGTTCGTTCTTTTCGTGTGGGACGGGGGTTATGCCCCGAAGTATGCAGAGAATATTCATCAAACATACAGGAGTCCCACGTGCGCAGGCGCCTGGCATCAAATCCTTCGGTCTCATCCTGGATATCGAAGCAGTGACAGGTCGGGCAGAGATAGGTGCAGGTTCCGCAACCCAGACAGGAGGCTGAAACCTTCTGCCAGAGGGGATCATCCCACAAGCCGGGTAGCCCTTCGGCTACGCCTTCGGTATCGACTGTCCGCTTGATTTTTTGTTCTGCTTCAGAAACCAGCTTTTCTTTTTCCTTCGCGACATTGCCATCTGCCTCTTCCATCAGGTCCCTGGTTTCGGACAGCAGGGCTTCGCCTTTATCGGTGACCGCCTCAAAAAGATATTTTTCACCGAGATCTGTCATCAACAGGTCGAGGCCTTCGGTGGAAGCGGGGCCGCCGCCGACTGAAGGACAGAAACAGTTCATACCGGGTTCATTGCAAACCAACCCGACCAGAGTGCTTAGATCGCGTCGCCTGACGTAGTAAGGATCATCAATATCCCACTTAAATAGTTTTTCCACTATGGTCATAGCACGAGCATCGCAGGGTCTGAGACCGAGGACAACTGTTTCCCGGTCAAGCTGCGGTTCTTCTACCTGCTCTCCTCCTGCCTGAAACTTAAGCATGGTTTCAGTCTGTGGAAAGAGCGCCCCTTTAGGCGGTACCCTGGTATTGTTATAGTCGAGGGCAGGCACATCACCTTCTGCCACCGCAGCAAAGCGCATCGCATCACCGTCTGCCTGCGGAGCCAGGATATTTTTACCGGCCAACTTTTCGACAAATTCAGGCCACTTTTCTTTGTTCAACAGCATCGCTGACATATCACCCACCTCTAAAGTATGAAGTCCTCGGGATCATCAGGCTTAAAGCTGGCCTGGAACGGTTCGGCTTCGGGATCGACTCCCGGCTCGAAATCGTATTTGTCCCTTATTTCCCGGGCCAGCTTGCGATTTAACTTACCCAGGGGAATATTAGCCGGGCAAACCCTCTCGCACTCTCCGCATTCGATACAGCGGCCGGCCAGGTGAAAAGCCCGGGCAATATTAAAAGCTGTATTCTCGGAAAAGTTGACCGAACGGTTTACCCAGGTTGGATTGAGGCGATCAAGGATACAGTCCTGACAGTAGCAGAGCGGACACACGTTGCGGCAGCTGTAACAGCGCACGCATTTGTCAAACTGCTCCGCCCAGTATTCCGAGCGCTCATCAACACCTTTACCTTCAAGTTCCTGTACGCCTCTATCTTCCGCCAATTCCCAGGTTTGGACCTCTTCGCCGAGCATGATATCGCTGACTACAGGGTTGGGATAGCGGCAGAGGCGGCATTTTTCGGCCAGGAGTTCGTCTCTGCCGATTTTTGTTTCTTCATCGCCGCGGATTAGCAGAAAATCTTCTCCGTCCCATTTCATCTCTACCGGTTCTTCGGTTTCCGGATATTTTTCGGCCAGCAGGACGGGATCGACAACTCCCGGGCAGGGGCAGCCGATGACGATTACTTCTTCGCGCTCGACACCTTTTTCCACGAGGAGCTGGGTCACAGCCCTGCTGTCGCATCCTTTTACCATCACGGCAACCTTGCGGTCGTCCGGTTCTTGTCCCCGTGGTACCGGCAGTTGTTCTACCAGGGTCAGGTATGTTGCCAGGTTGGCGGTGCAGAGGGGTGAAAAGATCAGCTCTGCAGCGCCGGCAGCGTCTGCTATAAAGCCGGGCGCAACACGGTAACCGTAAGTACCCTGTTTCCAGCCAATTAGGTACTTAACATCTTCACGAGCTGCTACTTCAGCCGCGGTTTTACGTAATTGTTCCAGATCCATCTTCATATACCCCTCCTACCAGTCGATCTGCCGACGCCTGAAACCTTCGAAAGGACCGGCTTCTCTGGCATCTTCAACGGTTTTTTCCACTACTTCTTTCCACTTGTGTCCTTCGGAAGCCGAAACCCAG
>SLHT01000097.1 GCA_007136055.1 Syntrophomonadaceae bacterium | reverse complement strand
TGTGCCCGATCAAAAAGCCCCCTCTGAAATAAGGGGGCTTTTATTATTTATAGTCAAAAGGGCAATATAAGCACCGCTCATATTCCTGCATCCTCTTTTCTAATGGTTGGTTCCGTAAAATCAGCGAAGATGGTCGAATGAAGCAGGTAAAAACTTTTATATTTTTCGGCAAGATCATAGAAAAACCGGACCAGGGCATGCAGATCGCGTGGCCGCCTCCGCAGGCAGCACTCTTTTTCGGTATTAGAAGCTTCACGCTTAAAGTAACCCCACAGGTGGTCAGTAACATTTGCCAGGGCCGACTCGGTTACAGGAAGTTCCATTATGGTCAATATCTTTTCAATCAATTCGTCTGATTCATCAAGTCGACAGCTATTCTTTCCCTTCAAAGCATCCTGAACTTCTTTATAGCAATCGTAACCGCGGGCCATTACCGAATACTTGTGATGGGCCCAGAATTCATAACCGTTCTTTGGAAGGGGAATCCGTCCTGATTGTTCGCGTTCAAGGTACTTGGCTTTTAAAATGGCAACCTGTTTAACGGGAAAATCAACAGAGGCCCTTCCGCCATTGTCCGCGCATTCATTTCGTCCCGGTTCGCTGCAGGCGAGGAAAGGGCTGGAATGTTTAAAACCGCGCAACCGCATCTCCAGGACAGTCAGGTCGTGGCTGCGTCTTAGTCTCCCTATCCTGCCCTTCCAGCGCAAAGTTTCAGGGTGGGCAGCATAACCTTTTTTCCCGCTGACAATAACAGTGGCCAGAGCATGGATCTCGGCATGCTGGCCGAGCAGGCTCTGCCTTGACAGGTATCCCGGATGAATATCCCAAACCCGCATAATATCACTCATTCCTCTATACGCTTTAAGCCCGTTTAAATCATAACGCAGCAAAAGAGAATTGTGTAGGGTCTTTTACACGATAACCTTTTATAGCTGTTTGACGAAAGCGGAACTATGATCTATTATTCTTACATACCTGCCCATCAAGGGCGGCAACCATTTTAAAGGGAGGAATTATATAATGCAAAGTTACGTTTGTGAGCTCTGTGATTATACTTACGAACCAGCAAAAGGAGACCCTGAAAATGGCGTCCAGCCCGGAACAGCATTTGAACAATTACCCGACGAATGGAAATGCCCGGTCTGCGGCGCTGACAAAGACGAGTTCCAGGCCGTGCCCGATAAAGCTTAAATTAGTAATAGCAGTAATAATATCATTAACCGGGGGCAGGGTTTATGAACCCTGTCCCCGGTTATATTTTTATTCTTTTGGCAAAACCAATCACTGCTTATCTTTCTTTAACCAGAAACTGGCCAAAAATCCAGAAACCAACCCAGTTAATTTCAAATTGCTGTTTGGCCAAATCTTTGCGGATATATAAGGGTATTCCGTCCACTTCCACCTGATCATAATCATTTTCAACTTCTGGTTTACCTGCTTTCACGGCAGGGGTTACAAATGATCCTGCTCAGCCTCCACGACAGGCCAGGTAAAGAGTATAAGGTTTTGCAGTATTTTTCATTTTTTCTAAGGCCGCAGGCAATATTCGCACATTAGACATTATTTGACCTCCTTAAATTACTTTTTAACCTTAACATACATGCATTGCTTAATGCGTATATTAGGATTTAATGCTATTATAACATAAAACTCTGCCTTTAGCTTATAGATGAAGGATTAACTTTTTGTTTGTGGAAATATCTATTTATGATTATAATTGCTCCTGATAAATTTAAAGGCAGTATGACCGCGGTAGAAGCTGCAAAATCTATTGCCCGGGGAATAAAAGCTGTCTACCCTCGCGCCGAGTTAACCCTGCTTCCCCTTTCAGATGGCGGTGAGGGGCTGGTTGAATCCCTGGTCGAGGCAGTAAACGGCTCGATTCAAACAGCGGCAGTAACTGGCCCGCTGGGCGCAGAGGTAGAGGCCCGCTGGGGCACAATCAGAAACGGCGATACAGCGGTTATCGAAATGTCTTCCGCCTCAGGCTTGAGCTTAATTTCTGAAAAACTAAGAAACCCTGCACTTACAACTACTTACGGCACCGGTGAACTGATTAAGGCTGCCCTTGACCGCAAATGTTCAGAACTTATTATCGGTATCGGCGGCAGTGCTACCAATGACGGTGGGGCCGGTATGGCCCGGGCGCTGGGGGTTAAGTTTATCGATAAATCCGGACAATCTCTAAAAGAGGGAGGAGCAGAACTAAACCGCCTCGATAGAGTCGATATTTCAGGAATTGATAGCCGCCTGCAGGGAAAAGATATAAAAGTAGCCTGCGATGTAAATAACCCGCTTACCGGGCCACAGGGATCTTCACATGTCTATGGATCGCAAAAAGGAGCAACACCGGAAATGGCTGAACAGTTAGACCGGGCCCTGAATAATTTTGCCAGTGTAGTTAAAAGAGATTTAGGGCTCAATATTGACTCTGTCCCGGGTGCCGGAGCGGCAGGAGGTTTGGGAGCAGGGCTGATTGCTTTCCTGGGCGCGAAACTGCATTCGGGAATAGACCTGGTTCTTGACACCCTGGAAATAGATAAAATTCTTCCTGGCTGCGCCCTCTTAATAACAGGAGAAGGCAAACTTGACAGCCAGTCTGTCTATGGAAAAGCGCCAATCGGAGCAGCCAGAAGAGCCAGGCAATATAACGTAGCCGTGCTGGCCCTGGCAGGAGCCCTGGAAGGCAGCCTTAGCGCTTTTCGCGAAGAAGGCATCACTGCTTCTTTTGCTATCGCCGATGGGCCTCTATCTCTTAAAGAATCGATCAACAGAGGCCCGCAACTGCTCGAAATAAAGACAGCAGAGATAATGCGCCTCTGCAAGATCTTCCAACTTAGAACCTGTAAATTCTAATCTGCGGCAGGCCAATTCAACTTCCCAAACTATAAATTTTACCAGCTTGGTGTTTGCCCCATCTAGCGATACAAGCAAACTTACTGAACCGTTATTACTTTTCTGTCATCTTCTTCTATTTCAACACCCCAATCAAAGAAAGGCTCAATTTCCTCGTTTACAACTAAAAAATCATATGTTCCCGGGGCTATGAAGAAAAACCGGCGGCCGTTTTCAGCTATGATGACCTCCCGATCATCAAGCAATTGGTACTTAAAAATATCTTCATCTTCCCAGATTTCAGCCCAGGTTTCCGCCCAGTCTTCATCTAAAGTTTCATCTTCAGCGTTTACGGGATCAAAATCAATAAGTTCACTCGGTAAAACAAAAAAGAACAATATGTCATGATCGGAAGTATTCTGGACTAAAACAGGGACCTTCCCACCACCGCCAACATCAACTCTTATGTCTTCCGATATATTAAATGTTGAATTGATGACAAAAAAATCCTGGTTAAAGAGCGATAAATCGTATTCGCCTTCAGGGAGGACAAAAGTAACTGTCTCTCCCGGCGCTATTACTTCGTCGCCGAGCAAATCTTCTCCCCATTCATCTAAATCTTCTCCGAAAAATGCGGCATAGGTTATAACAATCTCTTCGGTATTATTAGCTACTTCAATCGAAATGCCATCTTCTTCAGGAATAGTATCACTGTCCCCACAACCTGTCACTATAAGTAAAAATGAAACAAAGCTTACCGCCAGCATTTTTTTACAAATCATAACCAACCTCCATAGGCTTCCTTTATGTTAAATATAAACCAGGCACAGGTAATATCATTTATTAAACAACCTTGCTTACCTTTGTCATTTTACCATATCTGCTTTTATTATCAAGCTATGATTGAAACAAAATAGGCAGAGAACTGTTTTTGCAGTATAATATACTGCAGTTAACGCGGCTTTAGTCAGGAGTTGATTTTTTGAGAGAACAAAGTGAAAGGTTAGGCAGGGATCCCGTACCCTCCCTGCTCGTCAGCCTGGCCGTACCTGCTACGGTCGGCATGCTGGTTATGGCCCTACATAGCGTAATCGATACTATTTATATCGCAAGGGGGGTCGGCACTGTCGGTGTGGCTGCCGTAGCTATTTCATTTCCTGTCCAGCTGTTCTTCCTGGCCCTGGCCGGAGCCCTGGGTATCGGCGGCGGCTCGGTTATATCCAGGTCCCTGGGGGCAGATGATCCCGATAAGGCTAACCGCGCTTTCGGCAATATCTTAAGTATGATTATAATCGTCAGCCTGATCGGGGCATTTCTCGGCCTGGCCTATTTAACCCCTATGCTAAAGCTTTTTGGAGCAAGCAAAACAATTATGCCTTACGCCATAGATTACCTGGGGATAATCCTCTACGGGACAATATCTTTCGCTTTCGGTTTCTCCATCAACAATATTGTCCGCGCCGAAGGAAATGCCCGGGTAGCCATGCTGACCATGATCATGTCCTCGGTCCTGAATATTTTATTCACGCCTTTATTCATGTTTGCCCTGAATATGGGGATCAAAGGGGCAGCTTACGGTACAGTTGCCGCCCAGGGCATCACTGCCGTTTACCTGCTGGTTTATTTTTTTTCAGGGAAAAGCAGCCTCTCTATCCGATTGCTCTACCTGACCCCTGACTTTGCCCTGATTAAGGAGATAATGGCCGTGGGCGCTTCTGCTTTTGCCCGCCAGGGCTCTGCCAGCGTTATGCTGATTATCGCCAACAATATGCTGATTTACTACGGCGGAGACCTGGCTATTGCCGTTCTCGGCATTATTCACAGGGTGATGATGTTTACGTTAATGCCAATCCTGGGGGTCGTTCAGGGCATGCTGCCCCTGGTCGGTTTTAATTACGGGGCCGGGAAGAAAATACGAGTCAACGAATCGATTATCCTATCTCTTAAAGTTTCTACCATGATCTCCTGCGCTGCCTTTTTGCTGGTAATGGCCATTCCGGGAGCCCTTATGAGGGTCTTTACCACTGACCCGGAGGCGATCGCAATGGGGCAAAGCGCGCTGCGCATCATGTTTGCCCTTTCAATGACTGTCGGTGTGCAGATGATCACAGGCGGGGTGTTTCAAGCCCTGGGCAAGGGAAAGGAAGCCTTCATAATGTCGCTTGCCAGGCAGGTTATATTCTTAATACCCCTGCTGCTCCTGCTGCCAGTTCTTTTCGGCTTAACCGGGGTTTGGATTGCTTTCCCCCTGGCTGAGATGTTTTCATTTTTACTGGCGCTCTGTTTAATAAAACGTCACCGCGATTATTTCTTCTCCGACAAACTGAGCAGAGTGAAATTGTGTTCGGAAACCAGTTCAGCCGCAAACTCCTGACCGGAGATATAAGAGGAAGCACTTACCCTGTTGCCATCTGCTTGTCACAGCGAACTGCAAGAAAGGGAACTCTTAATGAAAAAAATGAAAACCGCAAACCTGCTGATTATTACAATCCTGATTATTGTCCTGCTGCTTTTTTCCGCTTATATATGGCCTGTCATTTTCCAGGAAGGCAATCCCCTACCGATCTTATGGGGCCTTATCCTCCTGGAATTAACCGGCCGGAACCTCGTTGCCGTAGCAGACTATAAGCTGATTCAAAAAGTCGGACCTGAAACCGCGCTGAGTGAATACCTGGCCGGTTACGGCTGGCGGCTCAAAGACCGCCTGGGTGCGGGAATCTTTTATCATAGAAATAACACAGAACTTTTTATCGAGGCGCGCATGTTCTCCCGTTTCTATATTATATACGAACTTGATATGCCCCTTCAAATCATCATGGAGGAAAGCTGAGCCTTTTTGACGGACTTAATAATCATCACTCGCCCGCCGCCCGATAATCTCTTCCGCTTCTTCCAACCGGCCTGCCGAAGCATTAGTAAAAGAACCCTTAAACCCGCCAAGTCCTGTCATGGTTTCATTTTACCGACTTTGGCGAAAACCATATTCTGCCAGGTCTTTAATGCTGCCTTTTTCAAGACTCAACCTGTAAAGACCGAGCAGGGCCGGTTCGCCAAGGATAGTTGTTTCCTGAATGTTCAAATTATAAGCAGAGTAGCCCCGGCAGTCCATTAATGCAAAGTCCATATCTTCTACCGGCAGCGGCTGTTCAGCCCCTTTACTTCTTTACTATTATGATAAATAATTGATTTTTACAGTTCCACAGTACCGTAAGTTGTAGATTAAATTTATACATGATAAAATTCTGCTGAGGTGATAAATGTGGGGCTTTTAACCTGGATTTTGGTAGGAATAATTGCCGGCTGGCTGGCTGGCCTGGTGATGAAGGGCAGGGGTTTTGGCTGTTTCGGCAATATTGTAATCGGAGTTGTCGGGGCCCTGGTCGGCGGGTGGCTGGCCGGCGCCCTTTTTAATATCCACAACCCGATCACCGGCCTTAACCCGAGCACCATTATTGTTGCCTTCCTGGGAGCCGTGGGTGTGCTCTACATAGCCAGGCTGGCAAAGATTTAATGTTAAACAAAATGAACAAAACTAAAGCTCTGCGTGGGCCGCAGGGTTTTTCATTCCATCAAATAATCGAGGTGTCTGAATGACAAAAAAAGTTGACGGGCTGCCCTGCGCGAAAGGGGATAAATATACGGTAGAAATCAGCGATCTTAACCACCGTGGAGAAGGGGTAGGCAAAACAGCAGGTTTCACCCTGTTTATTCCCGGAGCGCTGCCCGGTGAAGTGGTTGAAACACGCATCGGCACAGTCCATAAAAATTATGCTGAAGCAGTTCTGCTTAAAAGGATCGGTTCGTCTCCGCACCGGGTAAACCCGCCCTGCCCTTACTACGATCACTGCGGCGGATGCCAGCTGCAGCACCTGGCTTACAAACAACAACTGGACTGGAAACAAAAAAAGGTCGCTGAATCCCTGAGGCGAATTGCCAAAATCGAACCTGCAGTTTTGCCTCCCAGGGGAATGGAAGACCCGTGGCGCTTCCGCAACAAGGCCCAGGTTCATATCGGCCTGGAAAGCGGGCAGATAAACGTAGGCTTTTACGAAATAAAAAGCAACCGGATCATCAACATTGAAGACTGCCTTGTGCAGCACCCGGTAAATGCAGAAATGATTAACGCCGTCCGCATAGCCCTGCAAAAATATTTTGATACTGAAATGAAGGCGGATGCCGAAAAACTACCCATTACGGACGTCACTATGCGCACGTCCTTCGCTACATCTGAATGCCTGGTTACGCTGACAGGCCCGGACCCGGGAATAAAAAGTTCAGATGACCGCTTAAAAAAACTGGGCGACCTGATCAGTGCGGAAGCCAGAAAAGAGCCGGCCGGAATTGTGTTGGAGCTGACCGGGCAAAAAGGTATCCGCAGTTTTCCCCTTTTCAGTCGACCGTACATCGAAGAAACAATAGGAAGGCACCGTTACCGCATATCCCCCCGCTCATTTTTCCAGGTTAATTCCCTGCAATCCGGTGCACTTTACAAGCAGGCTGCCTCAATGGCCGGCAGACCCCACACCGCTTTTGATCTGTACTGCGGCACGGGCAACTTCTCCCTTTATTTAAGCACCAGGGCAGAAAAAGTAGTCGGGGTGGATTCCTCAAGGGCATCCATAACTGACGCCAGGGCTAACGCGAAAGCAAATAATACCGATAATGTTGAATTTATCAAGACCCGGGTTGAAAGAGACCCGTCATTGTTATTTAAAGGCGAGCACCCCAAAACCATCTTCCTCAACCCGCCCCGCGGCGGCTGCTCCACTACCCTGCTTGACGCCATCGTTAAAGCCGCCCCAGGGCGCATCGTCTACATTTCCTGCAACCCGGCAACCCTGGCTCGCGATTTGAAACTGCTGCACCAAAATAATTTTTCCATCCGGGAGGTTCAACCTGTCGACATGTTCCCGCATACCAGCCACATAGAAAGCGTAGTTTTGATCGATAATGAAAACAGATAAACTTATTAAGATCGTGAGCAGGGCGGAAAGTTTGGGGAGCCGGCCCGCAAGGAAGCGGCAGCATCGAAAAGTTTAAAACGGCTGATATTAATTACCTCGCTGCCTTAAAATATGTTATTATTACTGATGGTAAGTTAGAAACAATATGGGATGTGATTTGTTGACCAGTAAAAATGTCCACCGCCTGGAATTGGACGGCCGGGAAATAATATTAATCGGTACTGCTCATGTTTCCAGAAAAAGTGTTGACGAAGTGAAAGAAGTTATAAATGCCGAACAACCGGACACTGTCTGCGTGGAACTCTGCCAGGCCCGCTACCAGTCCATGATCGATACTGAAACCTGGAAGAATACAGATATTGTTAAGATCATCAGGGAAGGCAAGGCGCTTTTGCTATTAGCTAAGCTGGCCTTATCCTCGTACCAGAAAAAACTTGCCCGGAAGTTCGGCATAAACCCGGGTGAAGAAATGATGCAGGGCATAAACTCGGCCAAAGAAACAGGCGCCGAACTTTGTCTTGCCGATCGCGACATTCAAATCACCATGCTCAGGCTGTGGAGGAAAATAGGCTTTTGGGGCAAGATAAAACTGTTTTTCCACTTTATGTTGGGATTGCTTTTAAATGAAGATTTAACCGAGGAAGAGTTAGAAAAAATGAAAGGTCAGGATATGCTAAGCGCTGCCTTAGAGGAGCTTTCGAAGGCTTTTCCCCAACTTAAAGCAATAGTCATCGATGAACGGGATATATTCCTGGCTCAAAAGATCAAGGAAGCCCCCGGTGACAAGGTGGTTGCTGTACTCGGTGCAGGGCACATTCCGGGCATCAAGAAAGAACTGGGCAGCAACCACGATCTCGATGAATTAAACAGGGTGGCACCTCCTTCTAAGATGACAAAAGTAATCGGCTGGGGTGTTCCCGTCTTAATCATTACTATTATCGCCTCGACGTTTTCCGTCGACAGGGCAACAGGGATAGAGCAGATGATTAGCTGGGTTTTATGGAACGGTTCGCTTGGCGTGTTAGGGGCTCTCCTCGCTTTCGCCCACCCCCTGGCTATCCTGACCGCTTTCGTAGTTTCGCCGATCAGTTCTTTAAGCCCACTGCTCGCCGCAGGATGGTTCGCCGGGTTGACCGAAGCCATGGTCAGGAAACCGAGTGTTGTCGACTTTGAAAACCTTTCCGAGGATATGCACACCTTGAAAGGGTTTTGGACCAACAAGGTCACCCACATCCTCCTGGTAGTTGTCTTCGCTAATTTAGGCAGCACAATCGGAACGATTATCGGTGGTGCTGATGTAATCAGCAGGTTTCTCAGCACATTTTTCGGCTCCTGAGATATTGTTTTAAAATTCCTCACGCTCACCCATAAAGTAGGCGGCCAGGGCAGCTGTAACAGGCACTGCGGCAATCAAACCTATGCTACCGGCAATCCCGCGAACAAATTCCGTAGCTATTAGGTCCATATTGACTACCTTTAGCCAGGCAACTTCGTAACCCATGACCAGCAGCAACATCGGGATTGCTGCACCAACATAAGCCAGGATAAGGGTGTTAGCCATTGTTCCCATTACATCACGGCCAACATTTAACGAACCCTTAAACAGCTCTCTGATCTTTATATCAGGACAGGCCTGCTTGATTTCTGCTGCCGCCGAAGCCACCGACATACC
>SLHT01000269.1 GCA_007136055.1 Syntrophomonadaceae bacterium | reverse complement strand
TCCTACACTGAACAATATCTCGCCCCCTTGAGATTCACCTAAAAATATAGTAGCACAGGCCCAAAACTATGTCAATTAAACAAATATTTTAACATATCTTATTCTTTTACACAACAGGTAGGAGCGGAAATTTTTAAAACGGAAATTTTTAAAAACCCTTTGCTCTTGCCGCTATCGGTAAAGAAAAAAGTCTTTGCCGTCAACAGTTGACACGATCAGAAATTAAAAAGTATAATTACGTTAACAGGGTTCCAGATTTAAAATGAGGTGAAGTTAAGATGAAGGACAACGAAGTCGTAGGCAATTTCCAGGATATGGTTTCAGATGTGTTAATTCGCCACCGCAGCATCCTTGATTGCTTATCGAAATACCAGGAATCAACTGCCC
Organism: Syntrophomonadaceae bacterium; assembly: GCA_007136055.1. Taxonomy (GTDB): domain Bacteria; phylum Bacillota; class Dethiobacteria; order DTU022; family DTU022; genus T3SED10-7. The sequence continues at coordinate 9,194 of SLHT01000269.1, read as the reverse complement.
GTGTAAACCGCAGCGTAATTAAAACAGTTACAGACTGCGGCTGTATTTCGATTAACGCAAACAAAAAGCAATATCCGCCCATGGATTCGCTAAAAGAATGCGGAAAGTATATGGATTCTCATGTCAAGGGAAAAATGTGCGAGCACTGCCGGGAAGTAATTGCTGAAGAGTTGGGCAAACACTTATTTTACCTCACAGCCCTGTGCAACACCCTTGATTTCGAACTGGAAGACCTGTTCGGCAAGGAATACGACCGCATTAATACCCTCCGTCACTTCCTGCTCTCCTGAGCGGGCTGTTAGTCAAGTGCAAAACAATCTTCAGTTGACAATAAAACTACTATAATTTTTATCCCTTCAGAAATGCCACTCCAATAGCTTCCTTTATATTCTCGGCGCCAACTAGTTGCAGTCCTCTGCATTCCTTTGAACCTGTTTTTAGCTCGACCCGGTTGGCTTCAGGCAGGATTAAGCGTTTGAACCCAAGCTTTACGGCTTCATTTAAACGCTGCCGAATACGGCTAACGGGCCGGATTTCCCCTGTTAAGCCCACTTCGCCTACCACGACTGTATCACCGTTTAAGCTTTTCCCTTTCAGACTGGAGGTAAGACTAAGAGCGAGGGCGAGATCAGCCGCAGGTTCAAAAAGGCGCACGCCACCGACCACATTAACAAAGGTGTCCAAACCAAAAAAAGAAATGCCGGCATGTTTTTCGAGCACTGCCAGGACCAGGGCAACCCGGTTCAGGTCGATACCGGTGGAAGTACGCCGGGGAGTAGGGTAGCTTGTCGGGGCAACCAGCGATTGGATTTCAACTAAAAGCGGCCTGGTTCCTTCCATGCTTGCAGTAATAACTGCTCCCGGGGCCTGCTTGCGGTTTTGAGTCATAAATAAGTGCGAAGGGTTGGCTACTTCTATCAACCCTTCAGACTCCATCACAAAAACCCCGATTTCGTTAGTTGAACCATACCGGTTTTTTACCCCCCGCAGAATGCGAAAGCTATGATAGCGGTCTCCCTCCAGGTAAAGGACACAGTCGACCATATGCTCCAACAGGCGCGGGCCGGCCATTGTACCTTCTTTTGTAACATGCCCGACCAGGAATACGGCGATATTTTGTTCTTTGGCCAGGCGGACTAATTCGCCAGTCACTTCTCGTACCTGGCTGACGCTCCCCGGGACACTGTCAATTTCACTGCAGTAAACTGACTGTACTGAATCGACAATCAATACTGCCGGTTTTACAGACCTTGTAGTTTCGAGCAGAACTTCCAGTTCAGTTATTGCCGCCACCTGGAAAACTTCCCTAATATCAAGACGCCCGGCACGCATTTTAAGCTGGTGCAGGGATTCTTCACCGCTGGCGTAGAAAACTTTCCTCTTGCCGGCCAGGCATGCTGCCGCCTGCAAAAGCAGTGTCGACTTACCGATACCAGGGTCGCCTCCCAGCAGGACCACCGAACCGGAAACCATCCCGCCGCCTAAAACACGGTCAAATTCACCAATAGAGGTAATAAAGCGCTCTTCAGCGGCAGACTGGACTTCATTTAAGGCAACTACTGCTGACGTCCCGATTTTTTTTGCCGCTTTTCGACGGGCCGGAGCAAAATTAACTTCTTCTAAAGTATTCCATTCGCTACAACCCGGGCAGCGCCCGAGCCATTTTTGGGTTTCATAACCGCAGCTGTTACAACAAAATAGTGAGATTTTTTTGGCCAAACTAAAACCCCTTTCTACTATAAAGGCTTTTCAAGTTTCTTTAAGGCTTAAGGACGGAGTACGGAGGCTTGAAAGCGCTTTTTCCCCCTCACCCTATTTATCGACCAGCCCTTTGAGCGTTAAAAGATTAGTACGATCCCAGTCGGTGCCGTTTTCCGGTGTTTCTAAAATAAAGGGGAAGTTATTCGGCCAGCCATAGTTGAGGATGACCCCGAAACCTTCCAGGGAGATGCTTCCCTCTCCGATATGGGCGTGGCGGTCGACCCGCGAGCCACATTTTACCTTTGTATCGTTAACGTGAACAACATGCAGGTTTTCCAGGCCGACAACCCGGTCAAATTCATCGAGCACTTTACCCGCTGCCGCGGCGCTGCCGATATCGTAGCCTGCAGCCCAGCCGTGTGCGGTGTCAAAACAGGTGCCCAGTTTGCCCTTCGGGAAAGACTTGAGTATTTCTGAGAGTTCTTCAAAGTTAGCGCCCAGGGCTGTACCGCTTCCGGCTGTGTTCTCTAAAAGAAGCATTACCGAATCAGGCCACTTAGAAAGTCCTTCGCCGATGCTGCCGATAATCTGAGCGATCCCTTTTTCCACGCCCCGGCCCCCGTGATTGCCGGTGTGCAAAATCACGTACGGGGCGCGGTAGAAACCGGCCCTTTCCATAGTTTCGTCCAACAGCTGTTTCGACTTGACCAGGAACTCCTGGTTAGATGAAGCCAGGTTGATCAGGTATGCGCTGTGGACTACCAGGGGGGCTATATCCGCCCGGTCCAGCAGGTCGGCCCGTTTTTCGATCGCGGATTGATCCAGTTTGCCCATTTTCCAGCCGGTGGGGTTTCCGGGAAAGATCTGGATTGTCCGGCAACCGATTTCGGCCGCCCTTTTTACGTTTTTCTCAAAACCGCCCTTCTGGGGCATATGAACTCCAAAACGCAAGGTACTACCTCCTGTGTTTATTTCCTTTTGTCCAGTTCTTCCAACAGCAGCCTCATTACCCTGGCCGTGCTTTCGTTTACTACCACCCTGGCCTGCTGATCATAAAATGTCGGGGTCCGGTTAATAATCACCAGGTTATCACAGTAAGCAGGCAGCTGGTTGGCGGGAGAAACCTGCATGCTGGAACCGACAACCATGATCAGGTCAGCTTTGCGGGCCTCTTCCATTGCCTCCTTGTAGTCGGGAGACAGCGGTTCCCCGAATAGGACTACATCCGGTTTAAGCGGCTCGCCGCACTCGACGCACAGGGGCGGCAATAAACCTTCTTCAACATCGGCGGCTACCTCTTCAATGCTGACCTGCCGGCTACAAAGCATACAGCTGGCGGTGCTTAAGGTGCCGTGTATTTCCAGGACCTTTTTGGAACCGCCTTTCTGATGCAGCCCGTCAACATTCTGGGTAATCACTGCTTTTACCAGGCCGCGCTTTTCCAGTTCTGCCAGCACGGTATGCCCTTCATTCGGCTCGGCCTCTCCGAGCATGCGCACAAATTGGGTTCCGCCCTCATAAAATGCCTTAGGATTAGCTTTAAAACCCTGGATTGTAAAAAGCTCCGGGTCAAGCATAGTCCAGAGACCGCTACCGGGACTGCGAAAATCAGGGACTCCACTTTCGGTTGACACGCCTGCGCCGGTTAAAACTACCGTATGGCTGCTCCGTTCGAGCAGGTCCGCTGTCTTTTTTATGTTTTCCTGCAGTTGTTCCATGCTTTCACCACCATCAAAGAATTAATAAGCAATAAGCCGGGAGAGAGGTCTTAAAAAGTTGACGGTTCCCCCGTCCCCGTGTCAACTTTTGCTGCCGGGTCAGTCGATCCAGATTTTGACCCGGCGGGTGCGGGGGCCGTCAAACTCGGCCAGAAACACGCCCTGCCAGGTGCCGAGATCAAACGAGCCGTTTCTTATAATCAGGTGCAGTGAGCAGCCTAAAATGGCGGCCTTGATATGGGCATCGCTGTTACCTTCACGGTGCCGATAATTTCCTTTAAGCGGAACCATGGTTTGCAGAAAGCGCAGCAAGTCTTCCATAACATCGGGATCGTTATCTTCATTTATAGTAATAGCGGCAGTTGTGTGGGAAACAAAAACTGTGCAGCAGCCATCTTTAGCCCTGCTTTTAGCGAGAAGTTCATTCAAACGAGGGGTAATATTAATAAATTCTTCACGGACAGCGGTTTCAACATTCATCTCTAAATACACCTGGTTCACCTCCTCCGGAAAAAGCCGGACACCACCCCGGCAATTTACCTTTCCAAAGTGGAAACTGTGTAAAACAGGACTTTATAACGACAACATTTTTATAATAAACCCTGGTTATGAAAAAACCCCTTCTTCGGGAAGGAGCCTCAGCAACCTGAATCTGCTAACTAAAGCTGCTCTTTTCCCCTGTCAGACAGGAGGGCAAGCATATTATGGTATGCTTTCCGATCAATCTGCAAGACAGAGTTTATTTCGTTAAACTTGCGGCGCACACTGGAAGCCGAAACCCCGTAGGCCGCAGCAAGTTCTCTCTGGGTCAGACCGAGGAAATGAAAGCGGGCCAGGCAGTATTCGAGACCTGCCGCCCAGGTCTGAAGCATTTTTACCTTCGGCCCCTGCGGGTAAATACGGTTAATAAAGTCGAGCCAGATCGCTTCGGCGTCATCATAAAACTCATCGCTGTAGTAAGAACTGCGGCGCATATTAGCAAAGGTACACTCTAAGACCTGCTGCCACTTGCCTTCCCAGATCGGCGCCGGTGGCGGGCAGTCACTTAATTTAATTTCATGAAAGCGTCCGTCTGAATAAATGCGGCAGGTGCCGTTAGGATTTGCTTTTTTTAACTCATGCAGGGCCACCTGGCGCAGGCGCTCGTTAACCCAGGGGTTGGCGGCAAACTCGGCCAAACTGCGGCGGGCAGCCTGGCATCCTGTTTCACCGTAAAGTAAAAGGATTGCTTCCTTTAATAAATCGCCACCCTGGTAGAGACCCCAGCGCAGGGTCTGCTGAAAACCTTTTTCTTCCAACAAAATTCCTTTAAACTGCGCCCGGCCCAGATCGTCAACCAGCTTCAGCAGGGCTTCATTTTCAACCGCGTTAGGCCCGTGATTGTATGCTTCGCCATCGTCTTCATCTTCCATAGCCAGAAGCAAGTCTTCAGCTTCTTCGGCCATATCTCCTTCAGGCGAAGTTTCCAGGTATTTAAGCAGCAGGCGCTTAGCTTCAGCCAAATCTTCCATCAAACCGTGATTGACCGCCATGAAAAAATAACATTCGGTCAGCTGCGCATCCAGATTTCTGACAATGTGATCGAAGATACAGTTTGCTTCTTTTAAATGGTTAATCTTACTTAATAAACAGGCCAGGTTATAATGGTTGAGAGGATCTTCCGGTTCTGCTTCAACAGCTTTCTGCAGGTAGAGCAAGGCCTTGGAGGGTTTGTTCTTTTGACTGTAATATGCCCCTTTACGGGCATAGTAAGGGGCATCCCTGGTGAAAGGAATCACCTTCAGGCTGCGCTGTTCTGTTTTAATCATACCTTTGGGCCGATCGGCTCTTCCCACTTGTTTCACCATCACTTTCTTAAAAGCTAAAGCATATATACTGTAGTTCTAAAGCTCTAAAATCAAGCTCTAAAATCTATGGATGTAGCAAAAATATCTATCTTTGTACTTCTCCGGAACAGATTAATAATCCTGCTCACTGCCAGGATCATTTGCCGGCCGGATGAAAATACTCCGTTCGAGAAAACGGTCCCATTCAGTCCAATCTCCGCTTTCGGGCCCATGTTTTTCCATAATTTTAACAAACTGGTTCATCCGGGCGCTGACCAGGTCGGCGTGAAAGAGAGCAAAAGCATGAATTGTCTTCGGTACTTCAGGAGAACCCCACTCCCGCTGTCCATGGTGGGAAAGCATCATATGCTCCAGCTCCATCATAAGGGGTTCGGGGAAATCCTTTAATTTGGCCAGCTTATTGTTGAGCATTTCCTTGCCGATACTGATATGACCGATCAGTTTGCCACGGTCAGTAAAGTCGAAGCTAATGCTATCCTGCCGGTATTCTTCAATTTTACCGATATCATGCAAAATTGCCCCCGTCAGCAGCAGTTCTAAGTTGATCCGTCCGGGATAGAGGACCGCCAGGTTGCGGCAGATGGCAATTACCTCAAGGGTATGCTCGAGCAGGCCGCCGACACAGTTATGGTGAATCGTCCGCGCTGCGGGAGCTGTGGCATAAAGGCCTTCAAATTCGCTGTCGGCAAAGAATTCTTCCAGCAGGCTCTTTAAATTCCTGTCCTTTACGTCCTGATCTATAATAATTTTAAGTTCGGCCATCATTTCTGAGGGATCGCGTTCCGATACGGCCTGGAAAAAAGCCCGGTTTACCTTTGAAGGGTCGAGCTTGCGCAGGTCAGCTACTACGACCTGCGGGCCGTGGTAATCGCTGACCGACCCGCGGACAAAAACAAGATCATCCTGCTGCACCGCTTCATTACCCGCAGGGGGGTCCCACATTACCGCCTTGACCCTGCCGCTTACATCCCCTAAAGTAAGCTTCAAAAAATGTTCGCCGGAACGATGGGGCGAAGAAAAGGCTGTCTTGTTCGCTTCGAGCACAAGAGCCTGAGTCTCAACCTCGTCGCCAATCTTTAAATCTTTGATCATCTGTTTTTTCATCAGTTTCTCCTAATCTTTTGGCCATGCTGAAATATAGTGCCTATTTATTTCTGCTTTTTAATCTACCATAAAGAAGGGGTAGTGTGAAGAAGGTGAAAAGATCTTGCGATATATTAAGCACAATCCATAATTAGATGCTAAGATCTTAATACCATGCTGGCCATTAAATTGCCGCCAGGTTTTGCCTGGGCATTAAAATATTGTATTTTATTAAGTATTTACAGCTTATTTGCACCTATTTTGCATTCATCGCACCACCTGGCCTGTGCATTATGACCATAGAGTTTTAACCCTATCCTTAACAATTCCATAATATTTATACATAAATTCATAAAATACTCTTGACATCTACCCGAAAGGATGATAGATTTAAAAACAGCGAGGTGCTAAATAAGCATTAAACGCAAATTAAGAAATTATCTTGAAAGGGAGTGTAAAAAGAGTGAAAAAGAGTATTGTAGCAGTAGCGTTAGCCGTTATTTTCGTTATGGCTCTGGCAGCCCCGGCTTTCGCAATCACTCACAGCGTAACATATGAAATGGACGGCGTTATCGACTTTAAGAAGCAGGCCGGACATGCATGCAACACAGGTGGTGTGTGGAAGCAGACCATCGCAGGCAGTGGTGAAATGAGCAAAGTAACAGGCCTGTATACCGGATGGGATGTACTTATGGTAAGCGACACTAACGACTATGTCGCCGGTGCTACCGCCCTGACCGTAACCAGCGTTATTGAACTTTGCATGCCTCCGAAGTATGTTTATGAAGGTTTTGATATGTTCGGTAACAGGGCAACCATGCCCGTACATATTGCCGATGTTTATGGTACAACTGGTCAGCCCGGAACCTTCCGCGGCTTTGGTCCAGGCGCAAACAATCTTAGGCCTTTTGGTCCAGTGGGCGTAACCCATGAACAACTTGCTAACGAATATGGTTGGGACGCTTTAACCGACCAGATCTGGGCAGTTCAGGTTCAGGCAGACCCCGGTTTCTCCGGAAACCTGCATCAGGACTTCACCGCAGCTCATGGCGGATATGTTGGCAACTTAGCCAATCCTTACCCATATGACTGGTCAGACCTTGACTGGTATGAAGCTGGAACAGCATGGAATTGGGCATGGAAAATCAATCAGTGGGGCTGGGCAAGCAGAACTCCTGGTCCTGAATTTGCAGGCAGCTACTTCGATATCGAGCAGATGGCCCGCACCTCACAGGGTACCCTCAAGCGTTATATCGATATTAGCGACCCAATCGGCCACGGTTACCTGCATGAAGACATGAGCGTTGTTGGTAAATCTGAAATCACAGAAGCATTCAACAATGTTCAAATCGCAGCAGGATCTGATAGGGATACCAATTGGTGGGACCTCTTCTAAATTAAGCTTAAAAAGAATTAAGTGTTAGTTCACCTCGCTAATACTTAAAAACAGGAGAGATTTATTTCTCTCCTGTTTTTTTTGCTCAAATCTCGTTTAGTTAGTTTGACAGCAACACGTTTTCATGCTATAGTCAAAAAGAATTTTTGTTAAAAGCGTAGAATTGTATTAAGCAAAAACCACAGTTTGCACGCAGAAAGGAAGTGTTTAATACTTGCAAAAACGGATTTTTTTATTAGTCATTCTAACTTTAACTTTGCTTCTTTCTTTATTTGCCGCACCTGCTATTGCAGAAGACGAACGCTTCAGCCACACTATTCAATACAATATCAGCGGAAGAATTAGTATCGACAGGGAGTTGGGACACGCCTGCACAACCGGCGCTGTTAAAAAGCAGCAGGTCAGAGGTTTCGGTGAGATGACAAAAACCGAAAATGTACGCATCGCATCAAACATCATCACCGTTGATGAAAAGACTGATTGGAGCACAGCTAGCGATGCGCTCAGAAACCTGGCGGTAACGACAACTATAGAACTCTGCAACCGTCCGATGTCTACTGCTGCGCAAACATACTCAGAAGGTGATTATGACATAAAAATAGGGGATATTATTCACACTTACCATCCACTGGTCGTCAGCGGAGATTTTGTTGTAAGTCCCGCAACAGATCAGATCTGGGCAACATATATTTCTCCAAACCCAGGCGAAGAAGGCAGTTATCATTCTAATTTTATCGCTGCCTACGGTCCGGGCCCTTATGAAGCTGCATACGGATACCTGGACAGAGATCGTGCTATTGCTTTCTACGATGAGGAGTACCTGTGGGAATTTGATCTCGGCGTGATTCTACAACAACGCGATGATGGCAAAAAAGGTTATGATCGCGGTGATTTTTACGTGGGCAACTACTTTGAGATTGACCAGTATGCTTACACTTCCGGTGGAGAATTTGCTCGCATGATCAGTATGAGCAGCCCCTTTACCGGCGCCTTGCTTGAAGAAGAGTTGTTTGTACTTGGCATGGCAGAGGTCAGGGAGTCCTTCGAGATGCATAATCTTAAAGCAGGGAAGGATGCGATCACCCTGAGGTGGTATGAACTGTTCTAACAAATAGAATAAAACACATAATAAATATATGAACTTAAATGGAATTGTTAAACAGCTTATAAGAGAAGCCCCCGCTTAAAATCAGGGGCTTCTTTCTTGTTGCCTTTCCTTTCAGCAGGTCGTCTTCGTCTGCCTTTCAACACCAAGCAGAGAGAGAAGGTGGCGCTTTGAGGATACTGTTTCTCACCTTTTTCTTCTCACACCTTTTTATCCTTTATAATTTACATTTTATGTAAATACTTTTTACTGAAATCAATTTAACTATTTTACCGGTAGTTGTAAAAGCCTTTGCCGCTCTTTCGCCCCAGGTGCCCTGCGCGGACCATTTTGCGGATCAGGGG